>JALZEM010000305.1 GCA_030862005.1 Actinomycetota bacterium
GCTTATCCGGGCTCCGCGAACCCCTGCGCGATGACGATGCGCCGATGTTCGAGATCGACGGAGCGAACGCAATCCTCGACGAGCGGGAGCGCGACGCCCGTGTCGAGCCGAAGGACGTCGTTCGCGATGCCGGGGTCGACCTCCTCGACGCGGCCGAGCGAGCGTCCCCCCTCCTCCTCCACCTCGAGGCCGACCAGCTGGAAGACGTAGAACGAGTCCTCCTCGGGCGGAGGAAGGTCGCTGCGCGGAACCTCGAGCGTCGCGCCGCGCGGCACATCGCGGTCGAGCTTCACGACGAGCCGTCCGCCCGCACGCTTCGCCTCGACCACCGCGGCGCGCTCCCGCGCCACGTACACCCGCGCGCCCGGCGCGAACCGCTCGGCCGACTCGCTCGCCTGCTCGACGACGAATGCGCCGTGCACTCCGTGCGACCGGCCGACGCGGCCGACCGCGACCCAGTCCGTCTCATTCGACAATCTCGAGCAGGGTCCGCTCGCCGGTCTTCGCGCCGCCGGCGCGAACGAGGGTCCGGAGTGCGCGGACGACGCGGCCGTGCCTGCCGATCACCTTGCCCACGTCCTCCGGGGCGACGTGAAGCTCGAAGACGACGACGTCGCCGCGCTCGCTGCGAACGACGCGGACGTCCTCGGGCTTGTCGACGAGGTTCCGCGCGACGTACGCGACGAGCTCCTCCATAAACGGCACCAGGCGCTTCGCGGACGGCCCAGATGCCGCCTAGACGCCGCTCGCCTTCATCAGCCGCCGCACCGATTCGCTCGGCTGCGCGCCTTTCGCGACCCAGTCACGGATCTTGTCGGCGTCGAGGTCGATCGTCGACGGGTCCGTCTGCGGGTTGTAGCGCCCGACGATCTCGATGAACTTTCCGTCGCGCGGCGATCGTTGGTCGGCGACGACGACCCGGTAGATCGGGTTTTTCTTCGAGCCGACTCGCGCCAGCCTGATTCGCGTTGCCAAGTGGGGCTACCTCCTCGTCTGTTGGGCCACGATCGATTGCAGGTTCGGCATCTTCCCGCGCCCGAGCTGCTTCATCATCTTCTGCATCTGCTTGCGCGCCTGGAGCAGCTGGTTCACCTGCTGAACCGACGTGCCGCTCCCGCGCGCGATCCGCGCACGCCGAGAGCCGTTGATGATCTCGGGCCGGCGCCGCTCGTCCGCGGTCATCGAGAGCACCATCGCTTCGACGCGCGCAAGCTCGCGTTCGTCGATGTCGACACCGCGCATCTGCCGGCCGAGGCCGGGGATCATCGAGATCACGTTCTGGAGCGGGCCCATGCTCCTCATCATCCGCTGTGCCTGGAGGAAGTCGTCGAACGTGAATCGACCGGCGCGCAGGCGCCGCTCCATCTCCCTCTGGTCGTCCTCCTCGGCCGCTGCTTCCGCCCGTTCGATCAGCGTGAGAACGTCGCCCATCCCGAGGATCCGAGACGCCATACGGTCGGGGTGGAAGTACTCGATCTGGTCGAGCTTCTCACCGGTCGAGGCGAGCTTGATCGGCTTCCCCGTAACGGCCTTGACGGAGAGCGCGGCGCCGCCGCGCGCATCGCCGTCGAGCTTCGTCAGCACGACGCCGTCGAAGGCCACTCGCTCGGCGAACGCCTCCGCGACGGCGACGGCGTCCTGCCCGGTCATCGCGTCCAGCACGAGGAGGACGTTGTGCGGCTTGACCTCGTCGCGGATCGCCGCCAGCTCGGCCATCAGCTCGTCGTCGACGTGAAGCCGTCCGGCGGTGTCGATGATGACGGTATCTCGACCTTGCGCCTGGGCCTGCCCGAGCCCGTGGCGCGAAACGGCGACGGGGCTCTTCGTGTCGCGCTCGAGGTAGACGGGAATCTGGATCTGCTTTCCCAGTTGCTCGAGCTGGTCGATCGCAGCGGGCCGCTGAAGGTCGGCCGCGACGAGCGCGGGCGCCTTACCTTCTTTCCGCAGAAGGAGCGCGAGCTTTGCCGCTGCCGTCGTCTTCCCCGATCCTTGAAGGCCCGCAAGGAGGATCACGGTGGGCGGCCGCCCGGCGAACGCGAGCTTCGAGCCGCCGGTGCCCATGAGGGCGGTGAGCTCCTCGTGGACGATCTTGACGACCTGCTGGCCCGGCGTGAGGCTCTTCGTGACGTCGGCGCCGAGGGCGCGCTCCTTGACCTTGAGGACGAACTCCTTGACGACCTTGAAGTTGACGTCGGCTTCGAGGAGCGCAAGGCGAATCTCGCGCGCCGCGCGGGAGACGTCGTCCTCGGAGAGGCGGCCGCGGCCGCGCAGATCCCCGAGAGTCCCCTGTAGCTTGTCCGAGAGCGTGTCAAACATGGCCCGGCGGGTTAGTCTAGCCGCGCCCTTTTTCTCCACCCGACAAGGAGGCTTGGCATGGCGGATGTCGCCAAGGTCGTGACCATCATCGGAAACTCGCCCGACGGGTTCGCAGAAGCGGCCCAGGTCGCCGTCCAGGAAGCGGCGAAGACGATTCGCGGGATCACGGGCGCCGACGTCATCTCGATGAGCTGCGAGGTTCAGGGCGACCGGATCACCTCGTACCGGACGACCGTCAACATTTCTTTCGGGGTCGAGCGCTAGACGCGGACGGCGCCGCGCGCGCGGCGGTGTACGTCGAGACGGCTAGGTCGACTGCGCGGTCGGCCGCACGAGGACCTCGTTCACGTCGACGTGGTGCGGCTGGCTCACCGCGTACATGACGGCCCGCGCGATGTCATCGGGCTCGAGTGCGTCGGTGACCGGTTGGTCGAAGAACGGCGTGGCGGTCATTCCAGGCTCGATCAGGGTGACGCGGATCCCCGTGCCGTCGAGCTCGAGACGAGCGGCTTCGCCCATCGCCGTGACCGCGAACTTCGTGCACGAGTAGAGGGAACCCGGCAGCGCGCGGCGACCGGCAACCGAGCCGGTCAGCAAGAGGTGGCCGCGCGACTCCTTGAGCGAGGGGAGTGTCGCGCGGATCGTGAGCGCCGCGCCGTACACGTTCGTGAGGACCATCGAGCGCCAATGCTCGGGCGTCGACCCGAGGAAGCTGCGTCCCGCGCCGAACCCAGCGTTAGCGAACGCAACATCGAGGCGACCAAACGCCTCGAGTGTCCCGTTCACCATGCGCTCCTGGTCGGCCCACTCCGTCACGTCGCAGCGGACGGGGAGGACACGGTCCGGCCCACCGAGACCGTCGGCCAGCTCACGCAGCTTGTTCTCGCGGCGGGCGGCGAGGACGAGTCGGTAACCCGCCTCCGCGGCACGCCGGGCCGTCGCCTCGCCGATCCCACTCGACGCGCCCG
>JALZEM010000286.1 GCA_030862005.1 Actinomycetota bacterium
TGACGTTCGCGACGGCGGACCGGACCGCCTTCCCGCCGAACTCCGTTCCCCCGTCTCGAAGCTCGACTGCCTCGAAGCGCCCTGTCGAGGCGCCCGAGGGAACGGCGGCCCGACCGCGCGCACCCGACGCGAGAACGATCTCCACCTCGACGGTCGGGTTCCCGCGCGAGTCGAGGATCTGTCGCGCGTGCACCTCCGCGATCACGCTCACCGCTGCTCGGCCTCCTTCGCCAGATCGAAGAAGCGATCCTGCTCCTCGACCGGGAGATCCGCAAACGAGAGACCCTCCGCCGCGGCGAGACGCTCTGCTCCCTCGACGCGCTCGACGAACCGTGCCGTCGCCCGCCGAAGCTCGAGCTCCGGGTCCGCGTTCACACGCCGGGCGACGTTCACGCAGGCGAAGAGGACATCGCCGACCTCGGCCGCGACGTGCGTTTCGGGCTCGGTCTCCGGCGGTGGATCGGCCTCGGGAAGCTCGCGCCGGAGCTCCGCGACCTCGTCCTCGAGATCGGCCAGCGCTCCCCGGGCATCGGGGTACTCGAATCCGACCGTTGCAGCCCGTCGCTGCGCCTTCTTCGCAAGGAGGAGCGCGGGAAGCGTCTCGGGCACGTGGTGGAAGATCCCCTCCCGCTCTTCCTGTTCGGTCTTCAACTCTTCCCACCGCCTCTTCACGGCCGCCGCTGAGCCGAGCTCGGCGGGGGTTAGGAACACGTGCGGGTGCCTGCGAACGAGCTTCTCGTGCAGGCGACCGGCGACCTCCGTCAGGCCTCCTTGGCCTTTTTCCTCGAGCAGCAGCGAGAGGAAAAACGCCTGAAACAGGAGATCACCGAGCTCGTCGAGGAGCTTCTCGTCGTCACCGGCCATCGCGGCGTCGGCGACCTCGTACGCCTCCTCGACCGTGTGCGGAACGATCGTTCGAGCCGTTTGAGCACGGTCCCACGGACACTCGGCGCGGAGCCGCACCGTGAGGTTCTGAAGGTCGAGAAGCGCACGGGCGAGGCCGTCGGCATCGCTCACGTCCCGCTCACTTACTCGGTCGGTGCCGTAGCGCCCGACTCCGTCTCGGTGTCGGTTTCGGGCGGTGCAAACCCCGCGGCGTAGACGATCTCGTTCTCGTACTTCTTCTCGACGTCGCGGACCCACTTCTGCATCGCCTCGTTCTTCTCTTGTTGCTCGAGCTGCTGCTTGATCGAGTCCTTCACGTCCTCGAGCGGCGTCACCTTCTCGGGCTTCACCGGCGAGAGCGCTTCGATGAGGTGCCAGCCGAACTGCGTCTTCACAGGCGCCGAGAGCTCCCCTTTCTCGAGTTGGAATGCCGTCTTGTCGAAGGACGGGACGGTGCTTCCCTTGGTGACCGGAAGCTTGCCCCCCTTGTCTTTCGTCGACGTGTCCTGTGAGAACTCTTTCGCGAGCGCCGCGAAGCTCGCGCCGTCCTGGAGCTCCGCGCGCACCTCCTCCGCCTTCGCCTTCGTCTTCAGGATGATATGGCGCACTTCGCGGCTCGCGGGCTGCGTGAACTGCGCCTTGTTCTTCTCGTAGTAGTCCTTGATCTCGGCTTCCGTGACCTCGACGTCCTTCGTTACGGATTCGAAGATCTTCTCCTGGATGATGCGGTCGCGGATCTCCTCGCGGGCCTGCTCGAGGGTCAGGCCCTCCTTCTGCAGGGCATCCTCGAATTTCTTCTCGTCTCCCTGGAAGAGCTGCTTCTTGAGGTCCTCGATCTCCTTGTCGACGTCGCCCTCGGTGACTTCGATGCCCAGCTCCTCGGCCTCCGCGCGGAACTCGTACCGCTGCACGAGGAATGCGACGGCGCGCGTCTTGAGGTCCTGGTATTCAGGCGACCCGACCTTCGGGAACTCGCGGTTCTGGGCCTTGTAGCTCGTCTTCGCGCGCTCGAGCAGCGCGTCGAAATCGGCCTTCGGCACCTTCGTGTCGCCGATCAGCGCGATCGAATCCGGCGGGACATCGCTCGGTGACTTCTGGTCGTCGCCTCCACAGCCCGCGACGGCGAGTGCCAGCGCGCCCACGGCAACGAGAATGAATGGCTTGCGAAGAGGAAAATCCATGGAAAAGCGCCCGAAAACCTAGGCAGCGAGCCGAAGCGCGAGTATAGCATCGACAAGCTCAACCGCCGGCTTGAGGCCGTCGGTTCTCCGGGAGATCTCCCGCCGGGCGCTCGAGTAAACGGCCGTGTCTGCCATACGCCGCAGCTCCCGAAGCTCGGCCGATCCGAGCACGAGCGGCCCGACGGTCGCCTTCCCTCCGCGGTACACGAGGTAGTCGGCGCCGAGGCGCGCAACCTTCAGCTTCGCCTCGTGAATCGAGAAGAGATTCTCGACCGGGTCCGGGACCGGTCCGTACCGGTCCTCGAGCGCGGCGTGGAGCTCGCGGAGCTCGTCCTCGGACTCAACGAGCGCGAGGCGGCGATGCAGGTCGATCTTCTCGGCCTCGGCGTCGATGTACGAGGCCGGGACGTATGCGTCGATCTGCGCGTCGACCCGAACCGGCCGCGCCACCGCGCGCCGCGCGCCGGTCAGCTCCGCGACGGCCTCGCCGAGGAGCTCGAGGTACAGCTCGAAGCCGATCGCCGCAACGTGGCCCGACTGTTCGGCGCCGAGGAGGTCGCCCGCCCCACGAATCTCCAGGTCTCGCATCGCGATCGAGAACCCGGCGCCGAGCTCGGTGTGGTCGGCGAGCGCCGCCAGGCGGGATCTCGCCTCGGCGGTCAGTTCGTGTCCGTCAGGATAGAAGAGATAGGCGTGCGCGGTCACGTCGCTCCGGCCGACGCGGCCCCGGATCTGGTAGAGCTGGGCGAGGCCGAGCGCGTCGGCACGCTCGACGATGAGCGTGTTCGCCTGCGGGATGTCGAGACCCGACTCGATGATCGTGGTCGTCACGAGGACGTCCGCGTCCCCGGCGAGGAACACGAGCATCCGCTCCTCGAGCTCGCGCTCAGGAAGCTGGCCGTGGACGACGAGAAAGCGAAGCTCGGGACACAGCTGCGCGAGCGCGAGTGCGCGCTCTTCGATCGTCTCCACGCGGTTGTGCAGGAAAAACGACTGGCCGCCGCGCTCGTGCTCGCGCCGAAGCGCGAGCTGGACGAGCTCCTCGTCGTACTCGCCCACGTGGGTCCTGATCGGGCGCCGACCCTGCGGCGGCGTCTCGATCACGCTGATGTCGCGCAGGCCGGAAAGCGACATGTGGAGCGTCCGCGGGATCGGCGTCGCTGTGAGCGCGAGGACGTCGACCTCGAGGCGGAGCTGGCGCAGGAGCTCCTTCTGGGCGACGCCGAAGCGCTGCTCCTCGTCGAGGATGACGAGCCCGAGATCCTTGGCGGCGACATCGCGCGAAAGGATCCGGTGCGTCCCGACGAGCACGTCGATCCTCCCCTCCGTGAACTCGCGCAGGATCCGCTTCACGTCCGCCGGCTTGCGGAAGCGCGAGACCATCTCGACGGACGCGGGGAAGTCGCGGTACCGCTCACGGAACGTGTTCCAATGCTGTTGCGCGAGAATCGTGGTCGGGGCGAGGAAGATCGTCTGCTTTCCCGCCACGGCCACAGCGAAAGCGGCGCGGACCGCGACCTCGGTCTTCCCGAACCCGACGTCCCCGCAGACGAGCCGGTCCATCGGCCGCGGCGCTTCGAGATCCTCTTTCACCGATTCGATTGCGCGCTGCTGGTCCGGCGTCTCGACGTACGCAAAGCTTGCTTCGAGCTGCTCGAGCAGGTCGCTTTCGACGTCATACGCAACGCCGTTCGCCCGCTGGCGCTGCGCATAGAGCGCGAGCAGCTCCCCCGCGAGTTCGCGCGCGCCCGCACGCGCCCGCGTCTTGACGAGCTGCCACGCCTTTCCACCGAGCTTCGAGAGGGCGGGCGCATGCGCGTCGGCCCCGACGTACCTGGAGACTTTGCCGATCTGCTCGTGCGGGACATAGAGGCGATCGTCGCCCCTGAAGGCGAGGAAGAGGTAGTCCCTCGTGACCGCCGCGACCGTCTTCGTCTCGAAGCCGAGCAGCTTCCCGATCCCGTGGTCCTCGTGGACGACGTGGTCGCCGGTGCGGAGGTCCGCGAAGCTCTGGAGCGCGCGGCCGAGGCGGACGTCCGCGCGCGGCGGTCGCTTGCGGAAGACCTGCGTATCGGGCAGGAGGACGACGCCGAGCTCTCGCGAGACGAACCCGCGCCGGACCGGCGCGACGGCGAAGAGAAGCGCCGCCTCATCGGGAAGCGGGTCTCCCGGCTCGAGGAGCTCGGCGTCGAGCTTGCGGAGCAGCGCCTCCGTACGAAGCGCCTCGCCGCGATGGGGGAACGTGACGACGACGCGGTTCCCGGCACGAACGAAAGCGCCGAGGTCGCGCTCGGCCTCGGAGAGCCCCCGCGCCGCGAATGCGGGCCGCTGCGCTTCGAAGGCGTGCGTCTGACCCGCCGGAAGCTGGTCGAGCTCGATCGCGCCGCCGAGATCGATCTCGCCGCCGAGCTCCTCGCGCCACAGCTCGCGAACGTCGTCGAGTTGCCAGACGAGATCGGGCGGCGGTAGGGGCCGAACGAGATCGCCCGGAGCGGAAGGCTCGTCCTTGAGAGCGGGGTCGACGAGATCGCGACGGCGCTCTCCGGCGGGATGGATTACGGCTTCTTCGAGCGCGCGAAGGGCGCGTTGCGTAAAGGCCGAGAACGCGCGGATCGACTCGACCTCGTCGCCGAAGAATTCGACGCGGACTGGCTCGCGTCCGGTTGACGGGAAGACGTCGACGATCCCGCCGCGGACGGCGAAGCGACCGCGCTCTTCGGCGCGGTCGACACGCTCGTAGCCCGCTAGGGCGAGCCGCTCCACGAGCGCCTCTACGCCCGACTCCTCACCGACCTGGATCCGGATCGTTTCGGGACGCGTCGCGGGCGGCGGCGCACCCTCGGCGAAGCCGACCGCAGAGGCGCAGACGAGACCGCCCGCAGCGAGGACCTCCAGGCCGCGGGCCCGCTCCCCGACCAGGTGAGGCGGCGGCTCGAGACCCGTGTCCCAGCGCACACCCCGCGAAGCGAAGAGGCCGACCGCTTCCTCGCCGAGAAACCAGCCAGCAGCCTCGGCTGCGTCGCGCGCGTCCGCGTCGTCGGGAAGCACGCACACGAGTGGACCTCCACGCGCGAGCCACACGGCGGCGAGTAACAGCGGGAGGAGAGGCTCGGACACGCGCGCGCTAGCGGGCGCTTCGACGAACGCGCGCAGGCGGTCGGACCCCGCGAGCTCGTGCGCGAGTGCGTGCAGGACCGGTACGTTCGTGACGGCGAGCGGGTCCATGACGAAGGACGGAACTCCCGTTCCGCGAGGGGAATCGTAGCCGTGCGGTCATTAGACTCGGTCCGTGGCCGGGGAGCTTCTCGATATCGGGCGGCGGCCGAAGCTCGTCGCCTCGTTTGGCGGACCTGGGGCGACCGCGCGGTTCGACGAGTGGCGCACGCGTAACGCGGAAGCGCTTGCGCGCGTTGCGCCCGAGGCGTACCGCGTCGAGTACGGCCGTGCCGGCTCAGGCATTTTCGTTCGCGTCCGGATCGACGAGGAGCATCTTCCGCCAGGCCTCGAAGGGCCCGACGAGATCGGAGCCG
>JALZEM010000288.1 GCA_030862005.1 Actinomycetota bacterium
GTAGCTGTGCCCCGTCACCCAGCCGATGTCCGCGGCGCACCAGTACACGGAGTCGGGCTTCACGTCGAAGATGTAGTGGTGCGTCGTTGCGACACCGACGAGGTAACCCGCGGTCGTATGGACGATCCCCTTCGGCCTCGCGGTCGTTCCGCTCGTGTAGAGGAGGTACAGGAGATCCTCCGCGTCCATCGGCTCGCAGGGACAGGTGGCGGGATCGTCGCTCTCGCCGTCGACGGCCTCGTGCCACCACACGTCGCGGCCCCCGGCCATCGCCACGTCGCCCCCGGTTCGGCGTAGCACAACGCTGGTTCGGACGGTCGGCGAGTTGGCCAGCGCCTCGTCGGCGTTCTTCTTCAGCGGCACTGCGGCGCCGCGGCGCCAGCCCTCGTCCTGCGTGATGAGGAGCTCGCACTCCATGTCGTTCAGGCGGTCGGCGAGCGACTCCGCCGAGAACCCGCCGAAGACGACGGTGTGCGGCGCGCCGAGCCTCGTGCAGGCGAGCATCGCGACGGGGAGCTCCGGGACCATGCCCATGTAGATCCCGATCGGCGTCCCCTTGCGCACGCCGAGCGCGCGGAGGGCGTTCGCGAAGCGGACGACGTCCCGCTGGAGGTCGGAAAACGTGAGCGTGCGGGCCTCGCCGGCGGGCTCGCCTTCCCAATGGTAGGCGACCTTGTCGCCCATTCCCGCCTCGACGTGGCGATCGACGCAGTTGAAACAGACGTTCAGCTTCCCGCCGAGGTACCACTTGGCGTAGGGCGGCTCCCATTCGTAGAGTTCCGTGAACGGCTCGAACCAGGAGACGCGTTCGCGGCCCTCCGTCTCCCAGAACTCCTCCCAGTCGCGGTCGTAGATCTCCGGCTTCGCGTTCGCCTGCGCGGCGAAGTCGTCGGGCGGCGGATACGTTCGCTCCTCGAGGAAGAGCGCGTCGATCGCGTGCTGGGGCGCGGTCGTCAAGGCCGGCCAAGTCTAGAATCACGGCCGCCGTGGCGCTTCTCGACCGCGCGATCGTTCGGATGCTGCCCGCCGTCCCGCGGCCCGTCGTCAGGCGCCTCTCGGAGCGCTACATCGCGGGTCCCGAGCTCGAGGACGCTTGCCGTGTCGTCAAGGAGCTGAACGAGCGCGGGCGGATGGCGACGATCGACGTCCTCGGCGAGGAGGTGACGACGCGCGAGGAAGCGCGGGCGCTCGTGAAGCAGTACGAGGACGTCTTCGAGACGATCCGAGAGCGCGGTCTCGACTCCAACGTGAGCGTGAAGCCGACCGGCCTCGGCCTCAACCTCGAGCGCGACTACTGCCGCGACAACCTTGCATCGATCGTCCGGTGCGCCGAGCAGCGGGACAACTTCGTCCGGATCGACATGGAGGACGCGACGACGACGTCGGACACGCTCGCCGTCTACCGCCAGCTGCGCGCGCACGGGCACGACCGCGTCGGGATCGTTCTCCAGGCGCGCCTCCGGCGGACGATCGACGACATCGCCGCGCTCGCGGATCTTCGGCCGAACGTTCGGGTCTGCAAGGGGATCTACCTCGAGCCTCCGGAGATCGCGTACCAGGGGTTCGAGACGATTCGTGAGAACTTCGCGGACGCGATCGACGAGCTCCTGGGCGTGGGTGCGTACGTCGCGATCGCGACGCACGATGAGTGGGTGATCGAGCGCGCTCTCGAGCTTTTGCACCGGCACGCGCGTCAGCGCGAGGAGTACGAGTTCCAGATGCTCCTCGGCGTTCGCGAGCGCCTCGGCGACCAGCTCGTCGCCGACGGCCACCGGCTGCGGATCTACGTGCCCTACGGACGGCGCTGGTACGAGTACTCGATGCGGCGGCTCCAGGAGAACCCGAAGATCGCGACGTACGTTGCGATCGACACGCTCAACCGGCTTCGCCCCGGCGGCGACGGCCGCTCGGCGAACGCGTAGGGCAGGCGGCGGCCTGTCCCGGGCACCGCCGCCTGCCCCTTCGTGTCGGGCCGGAGAGAGGTCGGCCCGTGGGAAGCGCCGCTCGTTGCCAGACTGACCCTCGTAGGCGTTCAGGTCCCGGCGCCGTTCTCCCCTTCTGGGATTGAAACGCGCGAACGAGCGTCGCGGGTGCGGCTATCGGGACTGGAGCGCGTCGAGCGCGAACGGGAGCGCGACGGCTACGGGCGGTCGATCTTCCGCTCCGAACGCCCGCGAGCTTGAGGATGTAGCGGTCGCGCAGACCGATCGGGCGCCGAAGGAGATCAGCCAGGCGTCACGAGCCACCCGATCGTAGAGAGGGCGGCACGGCTAGGCACACGTCGTCTTTCGTCAAATCCTCCTACTACCTCTGGTTGCTGCGGCGATGGGCGAATTTCGCGGCAGCTGCGAAGACGAGCCACTTCAGCGAATTGAGGTGCGTCCGCGCGTTCCGAACGTTGTCTCGTCGCGGCCCGTCGGGCCTCACCCACTCCGGGTAGCGCCAGTACGTGAAGAAGCGGCCGCTCCTCATCGGCGTGCGGTAGCGAAACCCTTCGAAGAAGTAGTGCGTGACCTGGGTATGGCGGGTGC
>JALZEM010000315.1 GCA_030862005.1 Actinomycetota bacterium
CACCCACCCTGTGCACCAGGTGCGCGGGTTTCGGCGCTACGGTCAATGAGGGGACACCCGTCATTCACCCCGATTTGCGCATGCCCGCCATTGGCGGGAAGGGAGTAGGTCGGGGCGAGGGGCCGAAGGCCCCGGGGGCGAGGTACCCGCGCGCGACGAGAGACGCGGCCGCCGAGGGCGCTGCCGAGCGCCTGCGTCGCCCGCCCCTCTTTAGAGTCCCGCACGTGACGCTCCTCGCCTCCATTCCGAGCCCCTCGGGCGGCGAGCTCGACGTCGGCCCGCTCTCGCTCCACGCGTACGGGTTCATGCTCCTCCTCGGGATCTTCGGTGCGACGGCGCTGACGGGACGGCTCTGGAGCGGGAACTGGAGGTTCTGGCAAGGCGACGACTGGGATCTCGTCTTCCGCGTCGCGATGTGGGGCGTCGCGGGCGGAATCGTCGGCGCGCGTGCATACCACGTCGCGACAAGCTGGAGCGAGGTGCCGGACCCGAAGTGGCAAGGCGTCTTCGAGGTCTGGCGCGGGGGGCTCGGCATCTGGGGCGGCATCGCGGGGGGCGTCCTCGTCGGCTCGCTCGTCCTTCGGCGCGCGGGCGTGAGCGTCCTTCCCTTCATGGACGCGGCCGCGCCCGGCCTTCTGCTCGCCCAGGCGATCGGCCGGTGGGGGAACTACTTCAACCAGGAGCTCTTCGGGACGCCGACCAACCTCCCGTGGGGGCTCGAGATCGACCCCGTGAACCGGCCGGAGGGATACGCGGAAGAAGACACGTTCCACCCCGCGTTCCTCTACGAGTCGCTCTGGAACCTCCTCGGCGTCGCGGTCCTCTTGCTCGTCCGATCGCGGTTCCGCATTCGCCCGCCCGGGCTCTTCTTTCTCTACGTCGCCTGGTACACGGCCGCGCGTTTCTTCCTTGAGCGCATCCGAACCGATCCGGCGCACGAGTTCCTCGGCCTGCGCCTGAACGCCTATGTGTCGCTCGCTCTCTTCGCCGTCGGCGTTGTCGGGTTCGTCTGGACGCAGCGCCGCGGGCGCCCCGACCGCCCCGACCGCCCCGACCGCCGTCGGCGCGCCGAGGCACCGGCGGTCGAGCGGAAGATGGCGGTGCCGAAAGGGCGCGTCCGCCCCCGTCGCTAGGATCGGCGCACATGAGCGCCGTCCCGGTGCGGGATTTGGACCTGGACCTCGACGCGTTCCAGGGGCCCTTCGACCTGCTTCTGACCCTCGTCCTCAGGGAGGAGCTCGAGCTGGCCGACGTCGAGGTCGCCGAGATCGTCCTCGCGTTCGTGGAGCGCGTCGCCGAGCGGGCTCCCGTCGATCTCGAAGGGTGCGGGGAGTTTCTCGTGCTCGTGTCGTCGCTCCTCGAGCTGAAGGCGCGGGAGCTCTTTCCCGACGAGCTGGGTGTCGAGGAGCTGGATCCGGACGAGGCCGCGGAGGAGCTCGCGGAGCGGCTGGCCGCGTACCGCCGGTTTCGCGCTGCGGCCGGTTGGCTCGAGGAGCGCCTCACGATCGAAGGGGACCGGTACTTCCGGCTCGGCCCGGCGCCGCTCGCTCCGGTCCCGGCGCGTCCGCTCGCGCCGCAGGAGCCGGCCGCACTCGCCCGAGCGCTACGTGGGCTCGCAGCGGAGCCTCCCGCACCTTCGCTCGGCCACCTCGCGCTTGCGTTCCCACCCGTCTCGCGCTTCGTCGAGCGGTTCCGCGCGCTCCTGCGCCGTCGCCGACGTTTCGTCTTCGACGCCGAAATCGCCGGCCTATCACGCGTCGAGCAGGCCGTTGCGTTCCTTGCGCTCCTCGAGCTTCGCAAGCGCGACGAGGTCCGCCTCGGTCAATCCCGCCCGTTCGACGAGATCACGGTATGGAGCGGAACCTCCGCCTGATCGACAACCCCGTCGACCGCCTCGCGCGGACCGTCGAAGCGCTCCTCGTGATCGCGCCGCGGCCCCTGAGCGTCCCGGAGCTCGCAGCTGCAAGCGACGAGGAGGCGGAGCGCGTCGAGACGGCGATCGGCCTGCTGGCCGGCCGCTACCGCGAAGGAAGGAGCGGAATCGTGCTCGAGCGCGTCGCCGGCGGCTACGCGTTCCGCGCCGCGCGCGAAGCCGCTGAGGCGTGCGCGCGGCTCGTCGAGCGGCCGGTCCAGCGCGGCCTCTCGCAGGCGGCGCTCGAGACGCTCGCCGTCGTGGCGTACCTCGGCCCCGTCACGCGGCCCGAAATCGCAAGGATTCGCGGCGTCGCCGCGGATTCCGCGGTCGCCGGGCTCGTGGAGCGCGGGCTGATCGCCGAAGCCGGCCGGGAGGACGCGGGCGGCGCGGTCCGGTACGACACGACGCCGCTCTTCGAGCGCGTCTTCGGACTCGCGGAGCGCACCGAGCTCCCCGCGCTCGACGATCTCGGCGGCGATGTGGACGAAATCCG
>JALZEM010000328.1 GCA_030862005.1 Actinomycetota bacterium
CGGCGAGAGCGACCGCGCCCGCGGCGGCGGCGAGAATGGGTGTCGCGACTCGAACGCCAAGCGCGCCGCAGAGGCCAAGGCAGAGCGCGCCGACGACGAGATGCGGTGCGGGGATCCGGTCGCCGCGCCTCACAGGTCGACGAGAGGCTTCAACTGCTCGAGCCGGGCCGGGCCGATCCCGGGAACAGCATCGAGCTCGTCAACGGAGGAAAAGGCACCCTTCGCGGCGCGGTAGTCGAGGATTTGCTGAGCAGTCACGGGGCCGACCCCCGGCAGCGCGTCGAGCTGCTCGAGCGTGGCGGAGTTCAGGTGGACGCGGCCTGCCGGCGCCGCGCTTGACGCGCTGCCGGATGCCGGCGCCGTAACCGGCGCGTCCCCCCGCACCGGAACGAGAACCTGCTGGCCGTCGGCGAGAGGTGCTGCGAGGTTGACCAATTCGAGCGCGGCCTTGGGCGCGGCGCCGCCGGCGCGCGTGATCGCGTCGTCGATGCGGCTCCCCTCTGCGAGCCGGTAGAGGCCCGGCCGCCTGACGGCGCCGACGACGTGGACGACGACCCGACGGCGCGGCTCTCGCTCGGCGCGCAAGGCGGCGGGCGCGACGTTCGCCGGCCCCGCGTCATCAGCGGGCTCGGAACCGAGAAGGAGCCGGCCGCCGAGCGTCAGAAGGACGACAGCGACGGCAGCGTACGCAACGGCACGCGCGCGCGAAATCTCCGGTATCGGCATCGCTCGAGAATCGCGCGCAAACCATCGTTGGTGGCACACGAGCCGAGGCGAAGCCGAAACAAAAGTGGAATGAAACGACGCGCTAGCGCACGCATGGCCCAGGGTCGACGGGACCCCGCGCACGTGCGACCCCCCGCGAGACGAGCTCGACCGGTACGGCGAACCCATCCCGCCGCCGTTCGGTCCCCCCGAACACCATCGCGACGACCCGCCCGCGGCGGTCGACGACGGGCGCTCCGCTTTCCCCCGGCTGCACGCGCCCGCGCAATGGAACGACCGTCCTAGGCCGCACGCGGCGCCGGTACGCGTCGGGCGCGAGGACGCCTCGCGGCTCACCGGCCGTCCCTGCCGTGGCGGTGAGCGGACCGTCGCGCGGATAACCGACGATCGCAACTGCCTTCGGAAACGAATCCGATTCGTCGAGCTCAAGCGGGGCGGACGCGAGCCCTTCGACGCGAAGCAACGCGACGTCGTTGCCGCCGTCCACGTAGACGACCGCCGCCTCGAGTGACTGGCCGTTGGGCGCGAAGACGCGCGTGTCGCTCTGTCCGCCGATCACATGTGCGTTCGTCGCAACGATCTCGCTTCGGACGACCCAGCCGGAGCCCTGGACGCCGACTCCGCACGATGTTCCTTCGACCTTGACGACGCTCTGCGCCGCGGTGCGGGCGCCCTCGCCCTGGAGGACGCTCGCATCCGGCGGCGGCAACGCGCGACCCGCGAACTCCGGCAACACTGGGAACGGGTCGAAGCGGTTGAGCGCACGTAGCACGGGCTCGGGCGGAACAAACCGGACGAGCGCTGGAAGAATCCGCGACTCCTGGACGGCGTCGCGCAGCCCGAACCGCGGCTGGTGGAGGAAGAGGACGGCTCCGAGCCACGCGAGAGCGAGCCCGACTGCGGCCCCGGCGGCAACGCCTCCTGCGCGGTCGGCAGCGTGGAGGAGCGGACGCGCGGCGAGAAATCGCGCCGTCGGCTCGCGAACCGCACCCGCGACGGCGCCGACCACGACCGCGCCGACGGCCGCGCCGGTGAGCGAGACAAGTGGAATCCACGGGGACTGCTCGCCGCCGGAGAGCACGTGAGGCGCCATCCTGGCACCCACGAGCGCTCCGACGACCAGGCCGACAAGAGCGAGAACCTGTGCGGCGAGGCCACGGAAGAACCCCGACGCCGCGAACAGGACGACCCAGCCGACTACCGCCCAATCGGCCACGTTCACTGCTCGAGGATACGCGGCGCGGGCTACACCACGAGATTCACGAGGCGGCCCGGGACGACCACCGTCTTTCGGATCTCCTTGCCGTCGAGATGCGCACGCACGCGCGGAAGCTCCTTCGCCCGTTCGACGAGCTCCTCCTCCGAGAGGTCGACCGCAACCTCGACCCGGTCGCGAACACGTCCGTTCACCTGCACGACGAGCTCGAACGTCTCGTGCTCGAGCAGCATGGGGTCCGCCTCCGGCCACGGCGCCTCCCACAGGCGCTCGTGCCCAAAGCGCTCCCAGAGCTCCTCGGCGATGTGCGGCGCGTAGAGCTGGATCAACGAAACCGCCGTCTCCGTCGCGAATCGAACTTCCGCAGCCCGCGCGGGATCGTCCTTCGCGTGGTAGATCTCGTTCACGAGCTCGATCACGGCCGCAATCGGCGTGTTGAACTGGAAGCGCCGGTCGATGTCGTCCGTGACCTTCGCGATCGTCGCGTGCGCCTTGCGGGCGAGCGGGCCCTTCGGCTGCCCGTCCACCACCGCGCGATGCTCCGCCACCTCGTCGGCAAGTCGCCAAAGGCGGCCGAGGAAGCGCGACATCCCTTCGAT
This sequence comes from Actinomycetota bacterium, assembly GCA_030862005.1. Taxonomy (GTDB): domain Bacteria; phylum Actinomycetota; class Thermoleophilia; order Gaiellales; family Gaiellaceae; genus JACCYG01. The sequence goes on from JALZEM010000328.1 coordinate 2,542, forward strand.
TCCTCGGTCCTGCCATTCCTTGTCGTCTGTCGCGGGTGCCATGTAGAGGATGTAGAGGCGGACCGCGTCGGCGCCGTAGCGCTCGATGTAGAGGTTCGGCATGATCACGTTCCCCTTCGACTTGGACATCTTCGCCCCGCGGTAGTGGATCATGCCCTGGTTGAAGAGCCGGAGAAACGGCTCGCGGAATCCGAGCAAGCCGAGGTCGTTCATCACCTTCGTGAAGAACCGCGCGTAGAGGAGGTGGAGGATCGCGTGCTCGATTCCGCCGATGTACTGCTTGACGGGAAGCCAGTACGCGACGATGTCGCGATCGA
>JALZEM010000336.1 GCA_030862005.1 Actinomycetota bacterium
CTCATCCCGCACACGATCATCGATCGTGCGCCGAGCGCCGAGCTTCGCGACAATCAACTCGACGAGGACTCGCTCCCGCCGTATCCGAAGCTCGACCGCGTGCTCGAGGCCTACGTGGAGCTCGACCAATCACGCGAAGAGCTGACGAGCGACGGGTTTGACCCAGACGTCGTCGAGCGCGCGCTCGCGATGATCGACAAGGCCGAGTACAAGCGCCGTCAGGCGCCTCCCGGCGTGAAGCTGCGCCCGAAGGCGTTCGGCCGTGACCGGCGCATCCCGATCACGAACCGGTGGCGCGGGTAGGTGCTCCGACAGTGGTGCCGCGCCGGTAGTGTCCCGGCGCTTCGAGTTCTCCGCGTCGATCGCGCGTGACGGCAGCCTGTGCGCCGAGGAACGCGAGCGGCTTGACCCCGGCGAAACGTGGACGCCGGAGCACCTCCTGCTCGCAGCGCTCTGCCGCTGCACGTTGTCGAGCCTGCGCTTCCACGCCGAGAGGGCAGGCGTCAGAGCCACGGGAACGGCCGCCGCGACCGGCCTCGTGGCGAAGCGCGATTCGGACGGGCGCCACGCCTTCGTCGAAATCCTCTGCGGGTTCGACGTGAACCTCGAACCCCCGCCCGAGGACGCCCATGACCTTCTCGATCTTGCCGAACGCGACTGCTTCATCGGTGCATCGCTGACCGTGAAACCAGAATACGAGTGGCGCGTAAACGGCGACATCGTTACTGGATGAGCTCGCGCAGCGCACGAAACCAGCGCAGTCGCTCCGCGTACGGAACGGTCGCGTTCGCGGGCGAGGTCGACGGAACGACGAAGAGCCAGGTGCGCGCGAGCCGCCGTTCCTGCAAGCCGAGCGCCGGGCGCTCGCGGAACGCACCCTCGTATGCGGCCTTGCCCACGAACGCGATCCCCGACGGCCGCAGCTCCACTGCGACGCGCTCCAGCCGCTCGGCGGTCTTGGCAAAGTCCGTCCTTCGCAGTTCGCCGCTTCCGCGCGTCGTCCGCGGCGCCGCGTTCGTCAGGCCGTAGCCGAGCTCGAGCATCGTCCACTGCTCGCCCGGGTCGAGCAGGCGAGGCGTGAGCGCCGCATCGGCGAGCAGGCGCCAGAAATCGTTCCGCGGGTTGGCGAAGTGAGTCCCAGCGGCGGCGGATCGGATGCCGGGATTGATCCCGCAGAAGACGACCTTGAGGTCGGGGGCGAGGATGTCGGGAAGCGCCGACGAGAAGGGCACAGGCTTGGACGACGAGCACATACGATCGACGCGTGAAGCTACTCGTTCTCGGAGGGACGCTGTTCGTCGGCCGCCACGTGGTCGAGGCGGCGCTGGGACGCGGCCATGAAGTCACACTTTTCAACCGCGGACGGACCGATTCGACCGCACATCCTGAGGTCGGACGCCTCCGAGGCGACCGCGACGGGGACCTCGCGGCGCTGGAAGAGAGCGAATGGGACGCGGTGGTGGACACGAGCGGGTACGTCCCGCGTGTCGTAGCGGCGTCGGCGAAGCTCCTCGCCGAGCGGGTCGGGCATTACACGTTCGTCTCGAGCATCTCCGTCTACCGCGATTTCTCGAAACCCGGGTTCGACGAAGGGTCGCGCCTCGGAACGCTCGTGGACGAGTCGGTCGAGCAAGTGGACGGTCAGACATATGGCCCGCTCAAGGCGCTCTGTGAACGCGCGGTCGGGGAAGCGCTCCCCGGACGAGCCGCGATCGTCCGCGCCGGCCTGATCGTCGGCCCGTACGACCCGACGAACCGCTTCACGTATTGGGTGACGCGGATCGCCGACGGCGGCGACGTGCTCGCGCCGGAGCCGCGTCGCCAGCCGGTTCAACTGGTCGACGCGCGCGACCTCGCCGACTGGATTGTCTCGCTTGGCGAGAGCCGCGTGCCAGGCGTCTTCAACGCGACCGGACCCGAGCAGCCGCTCACGCTCGAATACGTGCTGAACGAGATCCGGTCCGCGACGCGTGGTGGCACCCGTTTCGTCTGGGTCGACGAGGACTTTGTCCGCGAGGCGGAGCTCGAGCCGTTCCATGACCTTCCACTCTGGATCGGGTCGGACCCCGAATGGAGGGGTTTCCTCTCGGCAGATGTCAGCCGCGCCGTCGCGGCGGGCCTCCGCTTCCGGCCGCTCTCCGAGACGATCCTCGACACGCTCGCGTGGGCGCGCGCGCAGAAGCCCGTCCCGTCGAAGGAACTCGGCGTCCCGATGATCCCCGCGGGTATCTCGCGGAAGCGGGAGGAGGAGCTCTTGGCCGCGTGGCGAGAACGGCGCGCCGCGTGAGCATCGTTGCCTACGATGTCGGTGCGGTCCGGGAGCGGTTTTCCGCACTCGACCGCAGGACGGCGTTCTTCGACGGCCCCGGCGGTACGCAGGTACCGGACTCGGTGATCGATGCGATGACGTCGTACCTGCGGCAGTCGAACGCGAACCTCGGCGGCTCCTTTGCCACCAGCCGCGCAAGTGACGCGGTCGTCGTCGAGGCCCGCGCCGCCGCCGCGCGCTTCCTCGGGTGCGCCATCGACGAGGTCGGGTTCGGCGCGAACATGACGACGCTCAACTTCACGCTGTCCCGGACGCTCGCACGGGAGCTGCAGCGCGGCGACGAGATTCTCGTCACCCGCCTCGATCACGACGCAAACATCTCGCCCTGGCTCGAGCTCGCCCGGGATCGCGACCTCGTCGTCCGCTTTGTAGACATCCTCGATGACTGCAGCCTCGATATCGACGATCTCGAGCGGCAATGTTCGGAGCGCACGCGCGTGGTTGCGTTCCCGTGGGCGTCGAACGCCGTCGGCACGATCACGGACGTGCGGCAAATCGCGGACCTCGCACACGAGGCGGGCGCGATCGCGTGGGTCGACGCCGTCCATTACGCGCCGCACGGGCCGATCGACGTTGCTGCGGCGGGTGTCGACGTCCTTCTCTGTTCGCCCTACAAGTTCTTCGGGCCGCACCTCGGGTTGTTTTACGGTCGGCGCGACGTGCTCGAGCGGTGGCGCCCGTACAAGGTCCGGCCGGCGCCCGACGAGCCGCTCGCGCACCGGTTTGAGACCGGGACGCAGGCTCACGAGGCGTTCGCCGGCTTTGTCGCCGCCGTGGAGTACGTCGAGTCGGTCGGCTGGGATGCGATCGTCGCCCACGAGCGCGCGTTGGGGCAGCGGTTCCTGGACGGGCTCTCGGGCGCGATCGAGCTGTACGGACTCCGGGGTGTCGAAGGCCGAACGCCCACGTTCGCACTAAACGTTCGGGGCCGCTCGCCGTTCGACGCGGCGCGCGTTCTCGCAGAGCGCGACATCGCCGTCTGGGCGGGGAACTACTACGCGGTCGAGGTGATGAAGCGGCTGGGACTGCACGAAGGCGCGGTCCGCGTCGGCTTCGTCCACTACAACACGGCCGGAGAGGTCGATCGTCTCCTGACCGAGCTCGAGCGGCTTTGATGCGCGCAAAAAGAGTTACCCGCGCGCGGGTAACTCGGGTCCCGACCCGCCCCCCTGCTCACGCATCAGCGTAAGGCGGAAAACCACACGCGTGGGAAACGCGTCTGTGCCAAAGGTGTATCGACGTTCGGCGACGTGCGGCTTGGTGGCCGTGAAGTCAGGCGTGCGCGACGCGTGCGCGTTCCCACCGCTCGTCGTCGCGGCGAATCCGGTCCGGGTTCACGCCGCGCCGTTCGGCCAGAGCGAGCACGAGGAGCTGAAACGGGACGATGTCGAGCACGGGATGCCGCGTCGCCACGAGCGAGACGTCACAGCCAAGCGTCTCGAGCGCGCGCGCGGCCGCGCGCGCACGGTCCGCGGCTCGGCCCTCACCCTCGAGGACGAACGCCCGCAC
>JALZEM010000339.1 GCA_030862005.1 Actinomycetota bacterium
GCCCCGAGAGAGCCACGCGATCGCGTCGCTCGACCTTGAAGCCCACTCCGTCGAAGAGCGGCTCGCCGGCGATCTCCTTGCGAAGGTTGGATGCGATGACGACGGCCACCGGCATATCGTCGCACGCGGCGAGCGCGACTCCGTATCCGCTCGCACGGGCGTGTCCCCGGGGCAAGCCCGCGAGGTGCAGAATGCGAGCGTCCCTCGAGCTACCGCGGCGCGGCGCCGACCGGGGCGCCGACGAGCCGCCGCGCCGCATCGGCGATGTGCGCGGCATCGATCCCGGCCGCGGCGAGGAGCTCCTCCGGCTTTCCCGAGGTCGGCATCTCACGAACCGCGAGCATGACAACCCGCGGCCGTTCGTCGGCATCCGCAAACGCGGAAAGGACAGCTTCGGCGATTCCGCCCTCGGGCCAGTGGTCCTCGACGGTGACGAGCCGTCCCTGTGTTGCCTCCGCGGCCGCGTGGAGCGTCTCGCGGTCGATCGGCTTGACCGAGTAAAGGTCGATCACGCGCGCGTTGACGCCGTCGGCGTCGAGCATCTCGGCTGCTTTGAGCGCCTCGTGCAGCGTGATTCCGGCGCCCACGATCGTGACGTCGTCCTCATCGGAGGAGCGGACGACCCTCGCGCCGCCGACCGGGAATTGTTCGTCCGGTCCATAGATGATCGGGGTGGCGGCGCGCGTCGTCCGCATGAACGAGATCCCGCGGACGTCCGCCATCGCGGCGACGAGCTTCGCCGTCTGGTTTCCGTCACTCGGATAGAGGACGGTGCTCCCTCCGACGGCACGAAACGCCGCAAGGTCCTCGAGCGCCATCTGCGACGGCCCATCCTCGCCGATCGAAACGCCGGCGTGCGAGCCGGAGAGCGCCATGTTCGCACGGCTGATCGCCGCCATGCGGATGAAGTCGTACGCACGCGTGTGGAACGCCGCGAACGTCGACGCGAACGGCTTCCACCTTCGTACCTGGATCCCGACCGCCGCTGCGATCATCTGCTGCTCGGCGATGAACATCTCGAAGTAGCGGTCCGGGTGAGCGTCGCGAAAGATCTCGGAGAACGTCGAGTTCGACACCTCGCCGTCGAGCGCTACGACGTCTCCGCGTGCCGTGCCGAGCGCAGCGAGCGCCTCGCCATACGCCTTTCGCGTCGCGACCTCCTTTCCGCCGAGCTCGTAGCGCGGAAGCTCGAGCGACCCGGTCGCGAACTCGTGCGGCCGCCCGTCGCGCTCGGGCGCGTGGACCGAGACTGTCAGGTTCCGCTCGCCTCCGAGCTCCTCGATTGCGATCTCAGGCTCGTCGAGCGCCTTCCCGTGCATCCCGAGCTGGTCCTCGGTCGACCGCGTGCCCTTGCCCTTGACCGTCTTCGCCACGATGACCGTCGGCTTTCCGGTCGTCTCCGTCGCCTCGGCGTACGCGCGGTCGATCGCGTCCACGTCGTGCCCGTCGATCTCGATCGCGTGCCAGCCGAATGCGCGCGCGCGGTTCGAGTACGACGCGAGGTCCCAGCCGTGCATCGTCTCGCCCGTTTGCCCGAGCCGGTTCACGTCGACGATCGCCGTGAGGTTGTCGAGCTCGTAGTAGGCCGCATGCTCGAACGCCTCCCACATCGAGCCCTCCGCCATCTCGCTGTCGCCGCACAGGACCCACACGCGGTAGGGAAGGCGGTCGAGCCGCTTCCCCGCAAGCGCGACGCCGACGCCGATCGGAAGCCCCTGGCCGAGCGAGCCGGTCGCCACGTCGACCCAAGGGACGACAGGCGTTGGGTGGCCCTCGAGGCGGCTCCCGAACTTCCGGAACGTGAGGAGCTCCTCGTCGGAGACCGCTCCGGCCGCCTTGTAGAGCGAGTAGAGAAGCGGCGAAGCGTGACCCTTGGAGAAGATCAGATGGTCGTTGGCCGCGTTCCCGGGGTCGCCGAAGTCGTACCGCAAGTACTTGTCGAGGAGCACGGCCACGAGGTCGGCGGCGGACATCGACGAGGTCGGATGACCCGACTTCGTCACGGCGCTCGACCGGACGGAGTCGACGCGGAGCTGCTGGCCCAACTCGCGCCAGCGGTCGGAAGCGTTCATGGACACGGACCTTCCCTTCCGAAAGGGCGGGAAACCTCGTGCGATTTTAGGCGCGCGCCGAAGCGTCGCGGCTCGAGAGCGCGGATTTTGCGCCATGGCGTTCGGGGGTAAGGTTGCTGGAGAGTAGGAGGTTCGACTGAAGGTCGTCGTCGCATTCGATCACCGAGGCGTCAAGCTCCGCGAGCGCGTGCTCGCAGAGCTCGCCGCGCGTGGTGACGACGTTCTCGACGTCGGCGCGGACGCGTCCGAGCCGCGGGTTGATTATCCGGACAAGGCACGCGATGTAGGTGAGGCGATTCGTGCCGGCGAGGCGGAGCGGGGAATTCTCGTCTGCGGGTCGGGAGTCGGCGCCTCGGTCGCTGCGAACAAGCTGCGCGGCATTCGCGCGGGCCTCTGTCACGACACGTATTCCGCCCATCAGGGGGTGGAGCACGACGACATGAACGTCCTCTGCCTTGGCTCCGAGGTGATCGGCGCCGAGCTCGCGTCCGAGCTCGTGCGAGCATTCCTCGCGGCGCAGTTCGAGGGCGGCGAGCGATACGTGCGGAGGTTGGAGAAGGTCGAAGAAATGGAAGGAGCACTACGACATGGCTAGATCACGGCTGCACGATCTGCACGAAGTGGGCCAGAGCCCCTGGATCGACTTCCTCTCACGAGACCTCCTGCAGAGCGGCGGGCTCGAGCGCATGATCGACGAGGACTCGATCCGAGGAGTGACGTCGAATCCGACGATCTTCCAAAAGGCGATCTCGGCGGGGCACGCGTACGACGACCAGCTGCGTGAGCTCGCTCCCGAGACGGACGATCCCAAGGAGCTGTTCATCGAGCTCGCGATTCAGGACGTCCGAAACGCCTGCGATCTCTTGCGCCCGTACTGGAACGAGGGGTGCCGCGGGTGCGACGGCCACGTCTCGATCGAGGTCGATCCGACGCTCGCCCACGACACGCACGCGACGATCGACCAGGCTGTCCGCTTCCACGACACGATCGACCGGCCGAACCTCTTCGTGAAGATCCCCGGGACGAAGGAGGGCTTGCCTGCGATCGAGGAGATGATCGCCCGCGGCAGGTCGATCAACGTCACGCTTCTCTTCTCGCTCGAGCGCTACGGCGAGGCGGCGACGGCGTACTTCCGCGGGATCGAGCGCCTCGTCGAGAACGGCGGCGATCCCACCGACGTCTCGTCCGTGGCGAGCTTCTTCGTCTCGCGCGTCGACACGGAGGCGGACCGCCGGCTGGACGAGATCGGCGGCCACGACGAGCTCAAGGGCAAGCTCGCGATCGCAAACGCGAAGCTCGCCTACCAGCGCTACCACGAGATCTTCTCCGGGGAGCGGTGGGAGGCTCTCGAGGCGCGAGGCGCAAGCCCCCAGCGCTGCCTCTGGGCCTCGACCTCGACCAAGAATCCGGACTACCGCGACGTCATCTACGTCGAGGAGTTGATCGGCCCGCAGACGGTGAACACCATGCCCGAGGAGACGATTCGCGCGTTTCAGGACCACGGCCGCGTCGCTCTTACGCTCGAGGGCGGGCTCGACGAGGCGAAGCAGGTGTTCGAGGACCTCGAGCGGGCCGGCATCGACTACGACGACGTGACCGAGACGCTCGAACGGGAGGGTGTCGAGAAGTTCGCCGATTCGTTCGAGGAGCTTCTCGAGCGAATTCGCTCGACCAGCCGTGAACTGGTCGCCGCATAGCGGGGGCCCGATGGCCGTCGACACAGCCGAGCTCGTCGAGCGCATCTGGGCCCGCGACGCGACGCTCTGGACGGGTGCCGACGAGAACCGGTGGCTCGGCTGGCTCGACGAGCCGTCGCGGATGCAGGAGCGAATCCCGGAGCTCGAGTCGTTCGCGGACTCCGTCCGGGCCGACGGCATCACCGACGTCGTCCTCGCGGGGATGGGCGGCTCGAGTCTCGCCCCCGAGGTTCTGCGCCGAACGCTCGGAAGCGAGCGTTTCCACGTGCTGGACACGACGCATCCCGACGCCGTCCGCGCGCTCGCTCAGCGCCTCGACTTCGCACGGACGCTCTTTCTCATCGCTTCGAAGTCCGGGACCACGCTCGAGACGCGCTGTCACATGGAGTACTTCTGGGAGACCTCGGGCGGACGTGGCGACGCATTCGTCGCGATCACCGATCCGGGCTCGGCGCTCGAGAGCGAAGCGCGCGAGCGCGGCTTCCGGGCCGTGTGGTCGGGCGAGCCGACGATCGGCGGCCGCTACTCGGCGCTCTCGGTCTTCGGGATGGTGCCGGCGGCACTCATGGGCGCAGAGCTCGACCGGCTGCTCGCGCGCGCGCAGGAAATGGTGGACGCGTGCCGGAGCGAAGACAGTCCGGGCCTGCAGCTCGGCCTGGCGCTCGGGACGGGCTGGCTCGAAGGCCGGGACAAGGTCGTCATCAACCCGAACCCCGGCGGCTTCGGCCTCTGGGCCGAACAGCTCTTCGCCGAGTCGACCGGGAAGGAAGGGAAAGGCCTGATCCCGGCTCCGGACGAGCGGGGCGACGGCGCCGACCGACAGGAGGCGCGGCCGAACGTCCGAAATGTGAGCGACCTCGGCTCCGAGTGGTATCGATTCGAGTTTGCGACCGCGGTCGCCGGCGTGGTGATGGAGATCAACCCGTTCGACCAGCCGAACGTCCAGGAAGCGAAGGACCGCACGACGCAGCTCCTGCAGGGCGGCCAAGAGCCGAACCTCGACCCTGTCGGATCGGTCGAAGACCTTCTCGCGCAGGCTTCCACCGGCGACTACTTCTGCATCCAGGCGTTCGTGAACCCGACGGCCGAAGCCGAGCGGCGGCTCGCGTCCGTGCGGGAGCGCGTCGCTCGCGAGGCCGACATCGTCTCGACGGGAGGCTTCGGGCCGCGCTACCTCCACTCGACCGGCCAGCTGCACAAGGGCGGGCCGCCGAGCGGACTCTTCCTCCAGGTCGTGGACGACCCGGAGGAGCTCGATATTCCGGACAGCCCGTTCGGCTTTCGCCGGCTCCTACGGGCTCAGGCCGCGGGTGACTTCGACGCGCTCCGCGAACGGGGTCGGCGAGTCGCGCGCATACGCTGGGAGGAACTGGACACATGAAACTCGGCATGATCGGTCTCGGCCGCATGGGCGGCAACATGGCGGAGCGGCTTCGGCGCGATGGTCACGAGGTTGCGGGCTATGCGCGGAGCGGCGGGGGAACGGTCGCGTCGCTCGAGGAGCTCGTAGCCGAGCTCGACCCGCCGCGCGTCGTCTGGCTCATGGTTCCCGCGGGTGAGCCGACGGAGCAGAACATCCGGCAGCTTCTCGAGCTCCTCGAGCCGGGCGACGTCATCGTTGACGGCGGCAACTCGAACTTCCGCGACTCGAAGCGTCGCGCCGCCGTCGTCGGCGAACGCGGGATCCAGTTCGTCGACTGCGGCGTGTCCGGCGGGATCTGGGGCCTCGAGGTCGGGTACTGCATCATGGCGGGCGGCGAGCGCGAGGCGGTGGAGCTCCTCGCGCCGGCGCTCGAGACGCTTGCGCCGCCGGACGGCTGGGCACACGTCGGCGCCTCCGGTGCAGGGCACTTCGTGAAGATGGTCCACAACGGAATCGAATACGGGATGATGCAGGCGTACGCGGAGGGGTTCGAGCTCATGCACCACTCGGAGTTCGACCTCGACCTGAGCGACATCGCCGGGATCTGGCGCTACGGGTCCGTCGTGCGCTCGTGGCTCCTCGAGCTTCTCTATGCCGCGTTCGAGCAAGAGGGCGACGACCTCGGGCGCATCCAGGGCTACGTCGAGGACTCGGGCGAGGGTCGCTGGACGATCAACGAGGCGATCAACCTGAACGTGCCGGTCCCGGTCATCTCGGCGTCGCTCTTCGCCCGCTTCGCGTCCCGTCAGGACATCAACTTCGCGGCCAAGGTCTCCGCCGCGCTACGCAACCAGTTCGGCGGCCATGCCGTTCGTGCCGTCGAGGAAGCGAAGGCGAGCCCCGACCCGCGCGCGCTCGGATGACGGAAGTCGTCCAGGAAAACCCGCTCCTCGAGGGCCTGCGACGCCGCCGCACGGCGGAGCCCTGCGTTCTCGCCATCTTCGGCGCGTCGGGCGATCTCAGTCAGAGGAAGCTCTTCCCGGCCCTGTACGAGCTCGCGTACCGTCACCTTCTCCCGGAGCAGTTCGCTGTCCTCGGCGTCGCGCGGTCGCAGATGTCCAGCGAGGAGTTCGCCGACCGGATGAAGGAAGCGGTGGCGAGCCACGCGCGGGACGACTTCCGCGAGGACGTCTGGAGCCGGCTCTCCGAGAGCATCCGGTACATCGACGCGGATTTCAGCGGCGACGAGTCATGGGACCAGGTGGGCGCGTGCCTGACGGAGATCGACGAGACGCGCGGGACGCGCGGGAACCGCGTCTACTACCTCGCCGTCCCGCCGAGCGCGTTCGAGCTGGTCGTGACGCAGCTCGGCAAGCGCCGTTCGAACGACGGGTGGACGCGCGTCATCGTCGAGAAGCCGTTCGGCCACGACCTCGCGAGCTCGCGCGAGCTGAACGAGAGGATCGATGCCCACTTCCGCGAGAGCGAGATCTACCGGATCGACCACTACCTCGGGAAGGAGACGGTCCAGAACATGCTCGTCCTTCGCTTTGCGAACGGGATCTTCGAGCCGGTCTGGAACCGTCAGTTCGTCGACCACGTCCAGATCACCGTGGCGGAGTCGGTCGGCATCGAGGGCCGAGCGGCGTTCTACGAGGAGGCGGGCGCGATCCGTGACGTCTTCCAGAACCACCTGCTCCAGCTGCTCGCGCTCATGGCGATGGAGCCGCCGATCGACTTCGACGCCGAGTCGGTCCGGAACGAGAAGGTCAAGGTGCTCCGTGCGATGCACACGCCTGGACCGAAGCACGTCGTCCGGGGGCAGTACGGACCCGGGTTCATCGAGGGCGAGGAGGTACCGGCGTACCGCGAGGAGGAGGGCGTCGCGCCCGATTCGACGACCGACACCTACATCGCGGCGAAGCTCTACGTCGACAACTGGCGCTGGGCCGACACGCCGTTCTACGTGCGGACGGGCAAGCGCCTCCAGCGGCGCGAGACGACGATCGCGATCCAGTTCAAGCGCGCGCCGCACCCGCCGTTCGAGGTCGGGTCCGGAGACGGTCTGCGGCCGAACGTGCTCCTCCTCCACATCCAGCCCGACGAGGGCGTCTC
>JALZEM010000348.1 GCA_030862005.1 Actinomycetota bacterium
AAGAGGTCGACCATCACGTCCTTCGACCTCGGCCCTTGCACCTGGACGGGCGCGACGTCGGGCTCGTGAATCTGCACGTTCAGGCCCGAGCTGTAGGCGACGCCCCAGGCCCAGAGGAGGATGTCGCTGTCGGCGAGCGAGAGCCAGAAGCGGTTCTCTTCGAGTCGGAGCAGGACGGGGTCGTTGAGGATCCCGCCCTCGGGCGAGGTCACGAACACGTACTTGCACTGCCCCACCTCGCACTTGTTCAGGTCGCGAGGCACGAGCATGTTCGTGAACCTGAACGCGTCGGGGCCGCTGATCTCGACCTGGCGCTCGACGCCTACGTCCCAGAGCGTCACGCCGTTCAGGAGGTGCCAATACTCCTCGACCGGATCGCCGTAGTGGCGCGCGTGGTACATGTGGTTGTAGACGCTGTACAGCTTCGGCCCGTGCTGCTGGTGGGCGTAGAAGTACGGCGACTTCCGGATGCGCGAGTAGAGCAGGACGCCTGGGGGCTCGTTCATCGGGGGCAAGGTGCTACCTCCTGGTCGACAATGGATCCGGGTGAGGGTCGCACGCGCGTCCGCTCGTGGTCAACCCGCGTCAGCCGTGCCGTTCCGGATCACCACGTAGACGTCGCCCTCGTCGACCTCCACGGGATACGTCCTCGCTCGAACGCGCGGGTCGACGAGCGAGCGCCCGGTCGCGATCTCGAACTCCCATCCGTGCCACGCACAACGCAGGATCTCGCCGTCGCGGCCGTACACGTAGTGGAAGTCGCTCGTCGCGAGATTCGTCCCGGTGACGGGGCCGCGGCAGAGTGCTCCCCCCTTGTGCGGGCACCGGTTGTGGAGCGCATACAGGCGCCCGCCGACGTTGAAGACGCCGATGCTCAAGCCGTCGATCTCGCAGATGACGCGCTCGCCGGGCGCGAGGTCGCCCTCGCGACACACGCGAAACCGCCGCCGGTTCGGCGCCGCGCGCGCCGACACGTCATGCACCTGAGGTCGCCTCGGCGGTTGAAGCAGCGGCTTGGTCCCCGTTTCCGCGCGGCGGAAGGCGATAGAGCTCGCGCGCGTTCTCGGAGAAGATCCGGACGCGCCAATCGTGCGGGATCTGGACCGTCGCCGGGTCGTCGAAGTCCCAATGCGGGTAGTCGGTCGCGAACAGCAGCGTGTGCTCTCCGTCGATCGCCTCGAGCGCCGCGCGCAGGTGGCGCTCGTCCGCCGGCTGTTCGAGCGGCTGGGTCGTCAGGCGAATGTGCTCCGCGGCGTACTCGCTGGGGAGCCGCTTGAGCCACGGAGTCTCCTTGCGCAGGGCCTTGTAGTCGGCGTCGAGCCGCCAAAGGATCGGACCGAGCCACGCGGCGCCGCACTCGATGAGAACGAACTTCAGGTTCGGGAACTTCTCGAAGACCCCCTGCGCGATCAGGCTCCCGACATGGCCCATGCCGGTTTCGCAAAGGAGGGCGTGTGTCTCCCAGAAGAACGTCGGCGGCCCGCAGCCGGTCGGGTTCGCGTTCACGCCGCCCTGCCCGCCGAGGTGCGCGGCGATCGGGAGCCCGACCTCCGACGCTGCTTCCCAGATCGGGTGGTAGAACGGATCGCCGTACGGCCGTTGCGAGCCGGTCGAGACGAGCACCTGGACGATGTCGGGATGGCCGCCTAGCCGCCGGATCTCGGCGGCGGCGCCGGCGGGGTCCTGCGGCGCAACCACAAGCGAGGCCTTGAGCCGAGGATCGCGCGGGAGCCATTCCTCGACCATCCAGTCGTTCGACGCGCTCGCGAGCGCGGACGCGAGATGCGGATGCGCGAGCGTCGAGGCCTCGATTGCCTCGTCTCCCGTCAGGATCGCGTACTCGACGTCGTACCGGTCGAGGAGCTGCTCGCGAAGGAGCTCGTAGTCGGAGCCCGGCATCGCGCCGTCGGCCGGAACGGCGTCCGTCCGCGTGAATCCCTCGGGATGGAGCCACGGCCGGTGAGCGTGCGGAAACGAGTCGCGACCGCCCGGAAGCTCGCCGCGCTCGAGGAAGTCGCGGAATGCGGGGTCGAGGTAGGGGAGCAACACGCTCGACGAGCTCCAGCTGTTGTGGACGTCGCAGTCGATCACGAGGAGCCTCCGTTGTTCCGGCGCGTTTCGAGCTCGGGAGGAACCGATCCGAGCCGCGTGGACACCGCGTCCGCAGCCTTCCTGCTCCGGCGGCCGAGCTCAGGGAGCGCGCCGGCGCGGACGCGGTACGACGGGCCCGACACGCTGACGGCCGCGATACAGCGGTTCCCGCTCGCGAAGATCGGCGCCGCGACACCGTTCAGCTCCTCCTCGCACTCACCCACAGCGCGCGCCCAGCCGTGTCCGCGCACTGCCGCGAGCTCGCGCTCGAGCTCCTCGCGGTCGACGATCGTCCGCGTCGTGACACGGTCGACCGTCTTGCCCAGCCGAGCTGCGCCGAACGCGAGGAACACCTTGCCGTCCGAGGTCGCGTGAAGCGGAAGCCGCCGGCCGACCCAGCTCTGCCCGCCGACGAGGTATCGGCTGTCGACCTGCGCCACGTCAACCGCTTCGTCGCCGCTCGGGATGGACAGGACCACGGTCTCACCCGTCTCACGCGCGAGCTCGTCCATCGCGTCCCGCGCCGTCTCGACCAGCCGCTCGCCGCCCGCCGCGAGGAGGCCGAGCCGAACCATTTCGGGCCCGAGCCGCAAGGCTCCGCCCTCTTCGGACCGCTCGAGGAAGCCGTGGGCGGCGAGCGTCGAAGCGAGCCTCGACGCGGTGCTCACGTGCACGCCCAGGAAGCTTGCCACCTGCGCGACCGCGAGCTCGCGTCGCCCGTCGCCGAACGCGCCGAGGATCCGCAGGGCTCGGTCGACGCTTTGCACAGCCGCTTGCGCCATACGCAAACGAACTCTAGCTCTGCGCAACGGGCGGTGCAAGCGGAAATCCACGCGCCTGACCTGCGACGCGGCCGTCGCGCTGTCGAGCTTGAGCATCGGCCGCGCCTCCCGTAGCGTGCCGTTCGTGTCCGAGCGCCCCGTCCTCGAGATCCGTCGCGACGGGGCGGTCGCGATCCTCGTGCTCCGGCGCGAGGAGAAGCTGAATGCGATCTCGACCGCCGTCGAGCGCGAGCTAGGTCGAGCGCTCGAGACGGAAGAGGTGCGGGAGAGCGGCGCGCTCGTCATCGCCGGCGGCGGCCGCGCCTTCTCCGCCGGAGCGGACGTCGACGAGCTCTCGGGGCTCACTCCGGAGCAGATCGTTGCGTACTACCGAGACACGGGCGAGGTGTACGAGCGAGTCGCGGCGCTTCCACAGCCGACCTTCGCCGCGATCCACGGCTACTGCCTCGGGGGCGCGCTAGAGCTCACGCTCGCCGCGGATTTCCGCGTTGCCGACGAGTCCGCGGTGTTTGGTCTTCCCGAAGTGGCACTCGGGATCCTGCCGAGCTCCGGCGGTACGCAGCGCCTCGTCCGGCTCGTCGGCCCCGGCCGCGCAAAGGAGCTGCTGCTCATCCGTGAGCGCTTCACCGCCAAGGAGGCGCTCACGTTCGGTCTTCTGACCGAGCTCGTCAAGGAGGGCGAAGCGCTCGCGCGTGCGCTCGAGCTGGCTGCACAGGTCGCCGACCTACCGCGCCTTGCGGTCTCCGTCGCGAAGCAAGCGGCCAACGTCGTGCCCGAGTCATCACGCGAGGCCGGAATTCTCGTCGAGCGGCTCGCCTACGCCGCGCTCGCGCAAACCGACGACGCGCGCCGCGCCGGCCAGGCGTGGGCCGAGCGGCGCGAGCGTCGCCGCGAATGATCGGACCCGACCACGGAGGAGCCATGGACACCGTCTCGTTCACCCGAATGGCCGACGGCACGAAGGAGGACTACGAGCTTCTCGACCGGTACGAGCGCGAGTACACGGGCTTGCTTCCCGACCGGCTCCTGGCCGCGCTCGAGAGGTTGGAGCACTCGTACACCGGCTACCAGGTGTCGCGCCACGAACACTCGCTCCAGTCCGCGACGCGGGCCTACCGCGACGCCCGAAGCGAAGAGTACGTCGTCGCAGCGCTCCTCCACGATCTCGGAGACGAGCTGGCGCCGCATACCCACGGCGAAATGGTCGGCGCGATCCTGCGACCGTTCGTCTCGGACGAGATCCGCTGGATCGTCTCCCACCACGGCCTCTTCCAGATGTACTACTACGCACACCACGAGGGAGGTGATCGAAACGCGAGGGACCGCTACCGCGACCATCCCTACTTCGACGCGTGCGTCGAGTTCTGCGAGCTCTACGACCAGAACTGCTTCGACCCGGGCTACGACTCCCTTCCGGTCGAGGTGTTCACGCCGATGGTGAGACGCGTCTTCGCCGAGCCGCGGTATCTCTCGGAGTGACGATGGCGTCCGCCTCCACCGCATCCGACGTCGACGTCGCGCGTCAGGCGAAGAGCGACCTCGCGGCCGCGTTTCGAGCCGCCGCGCTCTGCGGTCTCAGCGAGGGCATCGACAACCATTTCAGCCTCGCCGTCCCCGGCCGGGACGACCTCTTCCTCCTGAACCGCTTCGGCCCGGACTGGTCGGAGCTCTCGGCGAGCGACCTCATCACGGTCGACGCCGACGGAAACGTCGTCGAGGGCGAGGGCGCATGGGCGACGCCCGCGTTCATGCTCCACCGGGGCATCCACCTGGCGAGACCGACCGCCCGATGCGTGTTCCACACCCACATGCCCTTCGCGACCGCTGTGGCGGTGACGCGCGAAGGGCTCGACACGACCCTGAGCCAGAACGCGATGTACTTCCACCGCCGGATCGTCACGCTCCCGTACGGCGGCGTGGCCGACGCGGTCGACGAGGGCGAACGGATCGGAGGCGCGATCGGACAGGACGCGACCGTCGTATTCCTCGAGAACCACGGCGTGCTCGTGATCGGAAGGGACGTCGCCGACGCGTGGCACAAGCTCTACTTCCTCGAACGCGCCTGTCAGGTCCAGGTACTCGCGCAGTCCACGGGCCGGCCACTCGTCCACGCCCCCGACGAGGTGGTCGAGAAGACGGCAGCCCAGTGGGTGCGCGACGACGAGCACGCTCGCGCGCTCTTCGCCTCGGTGAAGCGTCGGCTCGACCGCGAGCTTCCGGGGTACGAGCGCTAGGGGATCACCGCCCGTCGGGCGGATACCCCGCAAGCCCCCACGCGTCGGAGCCGCCGTCCACGACCACCGTCGTTCCGCTCACGTATGCGCCTCCGTCGGATGCGAGGAACGCGATCACGGTCGCGACGTCCTCCGGACGGCCGAGCCGTCCGAGCGGCACGGCGCGCTCCCATTCGGCGATCCGCTCGGGTCCGTACTGCTCGAGACCCTCGGTCAGGATCGTCCCCGGAGCGACGCAGACAGCGCGGATTCCATACCGCCCCCACTCCGACGAGAGCGACCCGGCCAGGTTCTCGAGCGCGGCGCGCGCGGCGGCTGCGTGCGCCATCCCCGGCATTCCCCGGCGCGGACTGAAGCCGATGAAGACGACGACGCCTCGGCCCGCGGGGATCATGGCGCGGGTTGCAACTTCGCGCGTGAGGCTCCAGGCGGCGTCCACGGCGAGCCGGTGGACGGCGCGCCAGCCGTTGTCCGAGATCTCCTGCGCACGCGCGATGAACTGGCCGCCAGCGTTGTTCACGAGCACGTCGACGCGCCCGAAGCGCTCGAGCGTCGACTGGAGGACGCGCTCGCGGTCCTCGGGCTCGCGGACGTCGGCCGAAACGGCGAGACACTCCGCTCCCAGAGCCTCGAGCTCGGCGCTCGTCGCCGCGAGGAGCTCCTCGCGGCGCCCGCAGACCGCCACGCGCGCACCCGTCCGCGCGAGGGCGAGGCCCGTCGCGCGTCCGATGCCGGTCCCGCCGCCTGTGACGAGGGCGACGCGACCCGCGTTCGCGTCAGCCGCGAGGACGCCCACGGGGATGATCGAGGAGCGGAAGCGAGCCGACCACGCGAGTGGCTTATCATCGCCCGGATCCTCGGGAAATGCACGAAAAGCGCATCGAGATCCGCTGGCGGGACCAGGACGCGTACGGGCACGTGAACAACGCCGTCTACTTCACGTACCTCGAGGAGGCCCGCGACGAGTGGCTCGCGCAGTCGCTCCCGGGCGGCGACGTCTGGGACTACGTCCTCGCACGCGTCGCTCTCGATTTCCGCCGCGAGCTCCGCCAGGAGGACGACACGGTTGTCGCCCGGTGCCGCCTGGCAGGTATCGGCCGGTCGAGCGTCCGCACCCGTGAGGAGCTCGTTCTCACCGACGGCACGGTCGCGGCCGAGGGCGAAGCCGTCCTCGTCGCGCGCAACCGCGAGTCGGGCCGCTCCCGGCCGCTCTCCGACGACGAACGAGAGGCCTTCGAGCGTGAGCTCGCCCGCGCTTAGGCACCTCTTCAGGCCGCTCGCCATCGGGCCCGTCGAGCTGCCGAACCGGATCGTGTCTACGGCGCACCAGACGACGCTCGTCGACGACCACCTCCCGACCGAAGACTT
The DNA here is from genome assembly GCA_030862005.1 of Actinomycetota bacterium. Taxonomy (GTDB): domain Bacteria; phylum Actinomycetota; class Thermoleophilia; order Gaiellales; family Gaiellaceae; genus JACCYG01. The sequence continues at coordinate 6,476 of JALZEM010000348.1, forward strand.
CATCGCGTACCACGAGGCGCGGGCTCGAGGCGGCGTCGGCCTCATCATCCTCGAGGCCACCGCCGTCCATCCGACGGGTCTTCTCACGGCGCACACGCTGGCGGGGTACCGCGAGGAGATCATCCGCGGCTACGCAACCGTCGCGGCCGCCGTTCAGCCGCACGGCACGAGGCTCTTCGTCCAGCTCTTCCACGCCGGGCGGGAGCAGATCGCGACGGCGCCACGCGCTCCGACGGTCGCGCCGTCGGCCGTACCGACGCAACGATTCAAGGTCACGCCGCGCGCGCTCCGAGACGACGAGATCGATTCGATCGTCAAGGGCTACGCGAAGTCGGCGGCCTACGCCGCGGACGCGGGCGTCGACGGCGTCGAGGTCACGGCGGCGCAGGGATACCTGATCGCGCAGTTCTTCACGCCGGAGCTCAATGGGCGCACCGATCGGTGGGGGCATCCGGAGGCGTTCCTCCTCGCCGTGGTCGCGGCCGTGCGCGAGGCGGCGCCGCGCCTCGGACTCGGCGTTCGGCTGAGCGGCGACTCTCCGGCCGCGCGGGGCGTCGTGCACCACCTTCGGAACCGTGTCGACTACGTGCACGTCGCATACGGCGATTCGTCGACCTACCGCGGCTCGACCGGGATCGTCCCGCCACCGCCGATCGGCGCCGAGGTCATCGCCGGCCTCACAGAGTCGTTCCGCGTCGGCCCGCCCGTCGTCGCGACCTCGCGGATCGCGGATCCCGTGGTGGCCGACCGGCTCATCCGCGAGGACCGGGCCGACGCGGTCGGCATGACAAGGGCGCTCATCACCGACCCCGACCTGCCGTGCAAGGCCCGTGAGGGACGCCTAGACGACATCCTTCGGTGCATCGGCTGCAACGCCTGCATTGCGCACTACCACGCGGGAACGCCGATCGCCTGTGCCCAGAATCCGCGCACCGGCCGCGAGCGCCGGTGGCACCCGCCTGAGCCGACGGAAGGGCCGGCTCGGCTCGTGATCGTGGGCGCGGGGCCGGCGGGGCTCGCTGCTGCGGCCGAAGCGGGCGCAGCGGGACACGAGGTCGTCCTGCTCGAGCGTTCCAACGAGATCGGCGGCCAGGCCTCGCTCGCGGGCCGCGCTCCCGCGCACGCCGAGCTCGCCCACTCGCTCCGGAGAAACTACGACCGGCTTCTCGAGACGGCGGGCGTCGAGCTCCGCCTCGGCGTCGACGCCGACGCCGACGCGGTCGCATCATTCGCGCCGGATGCCGTAGTCGCGGCGACCGGCGCGCGCCCATACGAGCCGTCGTTTCCCGTCGACGGCATGGAATGCGTGCAGGCGTGGGAGATCCTGACGGGACCTCTGCCGGAAGGCCGACGCGTCGTGGTCGCCGATTGGGGCGGCGATCCGGCCGGGCTCGACTCCGCTGAGCTGCTCGCGGGCGCGGGCAACGACGTCACCGTTGCCGTCGCGTCCGTCTCGGTCGGAGAGACGGTTCATCAATATGCACGAAACGAGTATCTCGGCCGCCTCTACCGCGGGGGCGTCCGGATCGAGCACCACGTCGAGCTCGCCGCGGCGCGGGAGGGCGTCGTCTCGTTTCGGAACCTCTTCGCTCCGGAGCTCGGGCTCGCGCTCCCAGCCGACCTCCTCGTGCTCGCGCTCGGTCGTGTTCCGGTAACAGGAATCGCGGAGGACCTCCGTGCGCGCGGCGTCCGTGTCGTCGAGGCCGGCGACTGCCTGAGCCCACGTTCGCTCGAAGAGGCGATTCTCGAGGGAACGCTCGCCGGCCGGGACGCGCTTGCCTACGTTTCTGCGTCTGTCGAAGAGGCCGTCCGTTGATCCCCGAGCTGAGCACGGAGCTTCGCGACCTCCAGGCGCGTGCGGAGCGGTTCCTCGAGGAGGAGATCTACCCGGTCGAGCGGCGGATCGCGGAGCGCGGGGCTCTCGACAAGGCCGAGCTTCAGGAGCTGCAGGCAAGAGCACGCGCGGCCGGCTTCAGCCACCTGAACGTGCCTCCGGCAGAAGGCGGGCTCGGGCTCTCGATGCTCGGGCAGGTCATCCTCGAGGAGCAGGCCGGGAAGGCGACGAACGGCCTCGGCTTCATCCTCGCCGAGCGTGCACCCGTCGAGCTCCTCGAGCTCCTCTCGCCGGATCAGATCGAACGCTACGCGCGGCCCGTGTTCCGGTACGAGCGAACCGAAGCGTGGGCGGT
>JALZEM010000020.1 GCA_030862005.1 Actinomycetota bacterium
CCCGTGGGCGCGCCGAGCGAGGTCGGCGAGGAGGCCCCCCTCGCCGAGGCTCCTGCGGTGCCGCCCGCCGCTGAGACAGAGTCAGCATCGGTGGAACCGGCGCCTGGCCTCGCCGACGCGCGCGAGCCCGAATCGTCAGTCACCGCGGAAACCGAGGACGAACAGACCAACGCGGCGGCGACGGCGGTGCCCGCGTCCGAGCTCGATGACGCGGGAACGCTGCCGCCGCCGATCGAGGCGCCCGAAGTACCGCAGGCGCGAGAGACGGTGCCGTCCAGGCGCTCCTTCCCGCCGCCGCGGGTCGTTCCGCCGCCGCCTCCGCGGGAGCGCGAACCGGCGGCAGCCGTTCCACGGCGTCCTGTCCAGCCGCATCGCGACGGGCATGTCGCCACGTTCGCCCCACGGCAATCGGGCCCGGTTGAATGGAACCTCTGGGATCTCGAACGAGTCGCACGGGAGGACACCCCTACCGCCCCCGAGCGAGCTCAGGAGTGGTCGTACCTCTTCCTGTACCTGCGCCAGTTTGCCCGCCCGGGAGGTACGCTTCCGACGGAGTTCGACGCGCTCGTTAGGGAGTCGTTCGAGCCGTTGCTCGGACGCGTCGAGCGGGCGTGAGCGCTCAGCATCTGCAGCGCCAGATGGCGCTCGCAGCGGCCGCGCTCGTCGCGGTCCTCGCGACCCTGGCGTTCGACCGTGCCCAGGCAGGCGACGGCGGGGGCGGGGAGACCGGTGCTCCGCCGGTCGTCGGCAGATGGTACGAGGCTGTGGTGGGGACTTACGGCCCAGGGCTGTACGGCCAGACAACCGCGTGCGGTGTCAAGCTCACCCGCGAGACGCGTGGGGTCGCGCATCCCGAGCTTCCCTGCGGCGTCAAGATCGTGCTGGCGAACGGCGCGCAGGACGCGCATGCGACGGTGATCGACAAGAGCCTCCTCGGCGCGCGGCACGACTTCGACGTCACCCAACCCCTGGCCGAAGAGCTCGGCCTCACGGGGGTGCAGCTGTTGCGCTGGCGGTTTGCTGACCGGGCCGGGTAGACGGGAGGAGCGCTCGACGGCGTGCATGGCCTCGCGCGATCTGTCGAAGGACGCTGCAATGGAGGCCGAGTCCGGGCCGGCACGGGCCGACGCGCTCGCGACCTGATAATGCGTCGCCGACGCGCGCTGCGGATGTAGGTGGAGAAGCGGCGGACGTTCTTGGCTACCGTGAATCCGTGTCCGAACACGTCGGAAATGCCGCCCGCGACGGTGACCTCGCGTGGGTTCGCCTCCGTGTCGTCGAAGATCGCATCGCTGACGTAGCCGGCGACGCGGCCGGCATGGCCGACCTTTACCGCTCGGTTCGGGGCCTGACGCTCCTCGAGGCGGGAGCCGTCCCGGGCGCGCGACTCGCGGTCGACGCGCTCCACGACGCGCTCGGTGCGGCCGTACATGCTCCTGATGACGAGAGCAGGGTCGCCGTCGCGATGAGCGGTGGCGTAGACAGCGCCGTCGCGCTCATGCGCGTGCGAGATACCGGACATGCGCCCGTCGGCGTCACGCTTCGCCTGTGGACCGATCCTGCCGGTCGCGACTCCGACCGTGCGTGTTGCTCGCCGGCATCCGTTATCGCCGCGCGCGAGACCTGCCATTCGCTCGGGATCCCGCACTTCACGCTGGATCTCCGGGAGGATTTCCGGCACGCCGTCGTCGGCCCGTTCGTCGCGGGATACGCGCGTGGCGAGACTCCCAATCCCTGCATCCGGTGCAACGGCAGCTTCCGCTTCGCCCAGCTCCTCGCGTTCGCGCGGCGGGTCGGCGCGCGCAAGCTCGCCACCGGCCACTACGCGCGGGTGGCCGAGCATCGGGGACGCCTCCTCCTCGCCCGTGGCGTCGACCCGCAGAAGGATCAGTCGTACATGCTCGGGAGGCTCGATCCACGCCAGCTCACGAGGCTCTGGTTCCCGCTCGGCGAGCAGACGAAGGGCGAGACGAGAGCGCAGGCGCGGACCGCCGGCCTCGCCGCCGCCGCCCGGCTCGAGAGCCAGGAGGCCTGCTTCCTCGCAGGCGACGACTACCGGGACTTTCTCGCACGGCGTGGGTTTGCCCCGACCGACGGTTCGATCACCGACGAGGCGGGGAACGAGCTCGGCCGCCACGACGGCTACTGGCGCTTCACTCCGGGCCAGCGGCGCGGACTCGGAGTCGCAACCGGAGCGCCCCTCTATGCGCTTCGGAGCGACCCCGGGACGAACACCGTCGTCGTCGGGCCGCGGGAATCGCTCGCGCGGACGACGATCGCCGTCCGGGCGGGGCGGCTCTTCGTCCCGGTCGAGCGCGGCGAGGCCAAGCTCCGCTACCGCTCACCTGCAGCCCCCGCGTCCGTCGAGGATTCGGGGCAGGGGTTCCGGCTGATGCTCGATGAGCCCGCGTACGGTGTCGCGATCGGCCAGGCGGCGGTGCTGTACGAGGATGATGCGGTGGTCGCTGCCGGCCTGATCTCCGCCGCGTCGTAGGCGTCGCTCGGACGACTAGAATCGTCCTTGCGCAACTGCCCGGTATGGCGGACCGTTCAAGTCAGAGGGAGTGCCGGCTCCCCGCTTCCCCTGCACGTCCGATGACCGACGCGATCAAGCTCACCGTCCCCCGCCAGAAGTCCTATTACGGCGTCGTCCGGCTCGTCGTCGGCGGGCTTGCCGCACGGCTCGACCTCTCGTACGAATACCTCGAGGACGTGCAGCTCGCGCTCGAAAGCCTCCTCGCAAACGACGCATACGCGGCGAGCGGCGAGATCACGATCGAGCTCGCCGCCAGCCCCGGCGTCGTCCAGATCCTCGTTGGGCCGCTCGACGGCGGCCGCCTCCGACCCGACCTCGCCGACGACGCCGACGACGCGGCGGGGGTCAGCCTCGGACGCCTCCTCTCGACCGTTGTCGGTGCGGTGGGCGTCGAAGAGCGCGACGGCACGCAGTGGGTCCGCCTCGAGAAGCGGATGCCGGGAGCAGGAATGGCCGCGGAGGCATGAAGGTCTCCTCCGAGGGAGATCGCGAGCTCCTCCGTCGCTACCACGAGCACGGTGACCTCGAGGCGCGAGAGCGGCTGATCGAGCAGTACATCCCGCTCGTCCGCTCGCTGGCGCGCCGCTACTCGTATCGCGGCGAGCTCCTCGAGGACCTCGTCCAGGTCGGGTGCATCGGCCTCATCAAGGCGATCGACCGCTTCGACGTCGATCGCGGCGTCGAGCTCACGACCTACGCGACACCGAACATCATCGGGGAGATCAAGCGCCATTTCCGCGACAAGGGCTGGTCGGTTCGCGTGCCCCGCGGGCTCCAGGAGCTGAACGTGCGGCTCTCGCGCCTGATCGAGGAGCTGACGGTGCAGCTCGAGCGGTCGCCGACGATCCCGGAGCTCGCCAAGGCCGCAGGCGTCGAGGAGGAGGAGGTGTTGGAGGCGCTCGAGACGGGTCAGGCGTACGCGACGCTCTCGCTCTCGGCGCCCGCGAGCGGCGATGAGAGCGACGACCTCGATCCGCTCGAGTCGCTCGGCGAGATCGAGCACGAGTACGAGGTGAGCGAAGACCGGGCAGTGCTCGCGCCGGGGCTGCGTGCGCTCGACGAGCGCGAGCGGCGGATCCTTCAGCTTCGGTTCTTCGACGGATTGACGCAATCGCAGATCGCCCAGCAGGTCGGAATCTCGCAAATGCATGTCTCGCGGCTCATTCGCCGCTCGCTCGAGAAGATCCGGCAAGAAGTCGCGGCCGACGACGGCGAGCCCGCCGAGCGAGCCGCGCCGGGGTGAAAGCGGGCGGCCGCCGCGATTCGTGGCGTCGAGATCGGGAGCTTCGCTCTCTGCCCGATCTCGAACCGGCGGCACGGAGTGAAGGCCGATGCATTCTCATAGCCGCGCGCTTAAGGCGCACCCAGCCTCCTCCCCTGCGGCGATCGTAGCGCGCGAAACTTCGAAGGTGGCGCCCGGATCGCGCCGCGTTCGCGACCGTACAATCGCAAGATGCGCACGACGGCGGAGCTTCGCGAGGGGTTCCTCTCCTACTTCGAGGCGAAGGGGCATCTCCGGCGGCCGTCCGCGTCGGTGATCCCGCCCGCCGACGACCCGTCGACGCTCTTCATCGTCGCGGGCATGCAGCCGATGCAGCGATGGTTCCTCGGGCTCGATCAGCCTCCCGCCGAGCGCATCGTGACGGTGCAGAAGGTGATGCGCGCAGGCGGTAAGCAGAACGACCTCGACGACGTCGGACGAACTGCGCGCCATGCCTCGTTCTTCGAGATGCTCGGCAACTTCTCGTTCGGCGATTACTTCAAGGACGGTGCTATCGACCTCGCGTGGGAGTTCGTCACCGACCGGATGCGGTTCGACGCCGAGCGGTTGTGGGCGACCGTCTTCGCCGGCGATCCGGAGCTCGGGCTCGGGGAGGACGAGGTCGCGATCGCGGGGTGGCAGCGCGTCGGCGTGCCGCGCGAGCGGATCGTCGGCCTACCGCGTGCCGAGAACTTCTGGCAGGCGGCGGAGACGGGTCCGTGCGGGCCCTGCTCCGAGCTCTATCTCGATCGCGGCGAGCGGTACGGCTGCGGCCGCCCCGAGTGCGGTCCCGGGTGCGACTGCGACCGCTTCCTCGAGTTCTGGAACCTCGTCTTCATGGAGTTCGACCTCCACGAGGACGGGACGCTCGAGCCGCTCCCCAAGCAGAACATCGACACGGGGCTCGGCCTCGAGCGCGGAACGATGCTGCTTCAGGACGTCGACTCGATCTTCGACACCGACGGCTATCAGCTCATCATGGACTGGGTCGGGCGCGAATCGGGTGTCCGCTACGGCGATTCGCCGGAGGCGACGAAGGCCCATCGCGTTCTCGCCGACCACGGGCGAGCAATGACGTTCCTGATCGCCGACGGCGTCACGCCGTCGAACGAGAGCCGGGGCTACGTCCTTCGCCGGCTGATCAGGCGCGCGGTCCAGCATGGGCGGCGGATCGGCCTCGACGGCGTCTACCGCCTCCCCGGCGTCGTGATCGAGCAGATGGACGCCGCGTATCCCGATCTTCGCCAGCACGATGCGCGCATCGCGGAGGTCGTTCGGGCCGAAGAGGAGCGCTTCGGTGAGACGCTGGCGCGTGGAACGAAGTTCTTCGAGGACGTCGCCGGACGAGGATCGATCGCCGGCGACGACGCGTTCGCGCTGCAGGCGACGTATGGTTTTCCGATCGAGCTCACGACCGAGCTCGCCGAGGAGCGCGGGCAGAGCGTCGACGTCGCTGAGTACCAGCGCCTGATGGAGGAGCATCGCGAGATCTCTCGTGCGGGCGGCGAGCGCGGCGACACGCAACGGGCGGCCGAGTTCGCTCGCGCAGCGGGCTTCGAGACGGACTTCGTCGGCTACGAGAAGATCGACGTCCTCACGCAGCTCGGCGCGGTCGAGCCGCTCGAGGACGGCACGTTCCTCGCGAAGCTCCGCGAATCGCCGTTCTACCCCGAGGGCGGCGGGCAGGTGACCGACCGCGGGTGGATCGAAAAGGAGGGGTCGCACGCCGAGCTGGTCGCCGCGTACCGGTTCGGCGTGGACCAGGCGCTCGTGTTCCGCGGCAATGGATTCGACGCAGGCGACCGTGTTCGCGCCGTCGTCCCGTGGGGCGTCCGTTTTCCGACGATGGCGAACCACACGGCGACCCACCTCCTGCACCAGGCCCTCCGCGACGTCCTCGGCGACCACGTTCGACAGGCCGGCTCGGCCGTCCGGCCCGACAAGCTCCGCTTCGACTTCACGCACCCGCAGGCGCTCACGGCTGACGAGCGCGCACGTGTCGAGGAGATCGTCAACGAGCGGATCTTCGAGAACCTCCCCGTTCACGCGTTCCTGACCCCGATCGACGAGGCGCGGAAACTCGGCGCGCAGATGCTCTTCGGTGAAAAGTACGGGGACGTCGTCCGCGTGATCGAGATCCCGTCGTTCTCTCGGGAGCTGTGCGGCGGGACGCACGTGCGCGCAACCGCCGAGATCGGCCCGTTCGCGATCCTGTCCGAGGGCTCAGTCGGATCCGGCGTCCGCCGCATCGAGGCCGTGAGCTCCGGCGAGGCGTTCGCATATCTCCGTTCGCAGGCGGACGCCGCGGAGAACCTGCGCGCCGAGCTCGAGCAGGTCCGGAAGGAGTCGCGCAGGCGGCCCGCCGCAACGCACGATCCGGCTGACGTCGTCGCGGGTCTCCTCGCCGACGCGAAGGAGGCGGGCGGCGTTCGCATCGTCGCGCGTGAGGTGGGGGAGATGGACGCCGACGCGCTCCTCGATCTTTCCGACCGGGTCAAGCAAAAGGCCGCGCCCGCTGCGGTCGTTCTCGGCGCGCGCGAGGATGGCCGTGTCCACCTCGTCGCCAACTTCGATGCATCCGTCGCCGACCGCGGCGTGAGCGCCTCGGACGTCGTGAAGGCGGCCGCCGGAGTCGTCGGCGGAGGAGGCGGGGGCCGTCCGACGATGGCGCGCGCAGGCGGTCGCTCGCCCGAGAAGCTCCCGGAGGCGCTCGCCGCCGCCGAGCAAGCGTTGCTTGACGCCCTTTCATAGCCGGCTGGGGCCGTCAGTACAATCGCGCCCCTGTGAAGGTGCTTGCGGTCGACTTCGGGTCGGCGCGGACCGGCCTCGCCGTCTCCGATGAAACCGGGACCGTGGCGAGGCCGCTCGAGGTCGTCGAACGCGCGATGACGGACGAGGGCCTGGCCCGCATCGCGGCGGTTGCGCGAAGCGAGGCGGTCGAGCGGATCGTCGTCGGCCTCCCTGTCACGCTCCGTGGCGAGCGAGGAGCGCAGGCCGCCGAGACTGAGTGCTTCGTCGACGCGCTCCGCGGCGTCATCCCCGTGCCCGTCGAGACGTTCGACGAACGCTTCACGACGCGGCTTGCCCAGCAGCATCGGTCGCAGGCGCCCGAGGACGCTGCGGCGGCCGCACACCTCCTCACCACGTACCTCGAGTGGCTCACCGCCCGGACTACGTAAGACACCGCAGGCGGTCGTCCCGCAGCGGACGATACGCGGCGCTCGCTGGTGTTGCCGTCGCCGCGGCCGCCCTCGGCGCCATCGTCTGGGGTTTCAGCGCGGCGCTCGGCGTCGGCGACGACGACGAACCTGCGACGACCGCGGCCACGACGACCGTCCCGCAGAAGCCGGTGCTGAAGATCGTGTTCCCCGAGGGATTTACGCGCGACGAGATGGCCCGACGGATCGCCGCGGTGAACAGGATCGCAAAGCAGAAGCGGAAGATCACGCCCAAGCTCTCGCCGGCCGCGTACCGCCGTGCCACCCGGCGGGGCAAACTTCCCGACGACTTCACGGATGAAAAACTCCCGGACCTCGAGGGTTTTCTCTTTCCAGCGACGTACGAGTTCACCGAGGACACGACGTCGCGCGCTCTCGTTCGGAAGCAGCTCGACGCATTCGAGCGCGCCTGGGCGCAGGTCGACCTCAAGTACGCGAAGTCGAAGAACCTGACCGCCTACGAGGTTCTCATCATCGCTTCGATGGTCGAGGAAGAGGTCCAGGTCCCGCATGAGCGGGAGCTCGTCGCGGCCGTCATCTACAACCGGCTGCGCGTCGGCCTCACGCTCGGGATCGACGCGACGATCCGCTACGGCCTCGACATTCCGCCGACGGAGCCGATCCACCAGAGCGAGCTCGAGTCCGACACCCCGTACAACACGCGGAAATTCCTGGGCCTTCCGCCGACGCCGATCTCGAACCCAGGCCTTGCGGCGATCCAGGCGGCGGCGCATCCCGCGCAAATCGACTACCTCTACTTCATTCGCAAGCCGGACTGCAAGAGCCACTTCTTCACGGCCAGCGAGGAGGAGTTCTTCAGCTTCCCGCGCGCAGGGTTGAGTTGTTAACGGGCGCGACACGGCTCGTCGGCCTGATCGGAAATCCCGTTTCTGAATCGCTTTCGCCGCGGATGCAAGCTGCCGCGTTCGCCGCGCGGGGGCTCGACTGGGCGTACGTCCCGCTTCCGGTGGCGGACGGCGCGCTCGAGGCGGCACTCGCAGGCCTCCCGGC
>JALZEM010000075.1 GCA_030862005.1 Actinomycetota bacterium
CCCGTGGCGGGCCGGCGCGCAGCCCTGCTCGCGCGCACGCGCGCCGTGCGCGCGCCGTTCGCCACTAGTCGGTGGAGGTCCGGTCGCGCGACAGTGCCGAATCGTTCACGACGGCGGACGGGTCGACGATTCGCGTGCTCCTCGACGCCGTGCTCGGCGGGGCGAGAAACCAGAGCCTGGCCGAGGCCGCGCTCGATCCAGGCGAGGCGACGCAGCGGCACTATCACGCGGAGACGGAGGAGATCTACTTCGTCCTCGACGGAGTGGGGGAGCTGGAGGTCGACGGCGAGAGCTCCTCGGTCGGACGCGGCGACGCGGTTCTCATCCCGCCGGGCGCCTGGCACCAGATCCGCGCGGGCGGCGAGGAGCTTCGCTTTCTCTGCTGTTGCGCCCCGCCGTATCGTCACGAGGACACGTTCTTCGCGTAGCGTGACCCTGGTGCGCGACTCGCTTCGACGACGAGGCCTCGTGCGATCCCGGCGCGGTCGTCTGATTGGGGGCGTTTGCGCCGCCCTCGGACACTGGTGGGGCGTGAGCCCATGGCTCGTACGGTTCGGCGCCGTTCTCTCCGTGCTCATCCCGGGGCCGCAGGTCCTCGCTTACGTCATTCTCTGGATCCTGCTTCCCGAGGAGTAGCGTCATCCGCCTCTACCGCTTTCCCTTCTCGACAAACGTCGAGCGCGTCGCCCTCGCGCTCGCGCACAAGGGAATCGAGGTCGAGTCCGTCCTCGTCGATCCGAGCGACCGAACGGCCGTCCGCGAGGTGAGCGGGCAGGACCTCGTGCCCGTGCTCGAGGACGGCGGCCACGTCGTCGCCGACTCGACCCGAATCCTGGAGTACCTCGAGGCGCGTTACCCGAGGCCGCCGCTGTACCCGACGGACGAGGCGCGCCGCGCCGAGGTGGTCGTCTTCATCGACTGGTTCAACCGCGTCTGGAAGGTTCCCCCGAACGCGATCGTCGCCGAGCTTCGGAAGCCGGGGCCCGATCGCGCCCGCATCGCCGTGCTCGGGCGCGAGATGACGGACTCACTCGACGTGTTCGAGGCCATGCTCGCCGGGCGGGACTACCTGATGGGCGACTTCTCGGCCGCCGATTGCGCCGCCTTCCCGTTCCTCAAGTACGGGGTCCTCCATGACCCCGACGACACCGAGCTCTTCCACCAGGTCCTCGTCGAGCACTTGCCGGTGGGTGAGAACCACGCGCGCGTACGCGGGTGGATCGAGCGGATGGACGAGCGCCCGCGCGCGTGAGGCGCCCGCACGCGGGGTAGTTAACGAGCAAGAAGGGAGGTCTCGAATGCCGGCGAAAGACCACGGCCCATCGGTCAAGGACGACCGGAAGTACGAGGCGCTGCGTCGCGAGGGGGCGAGCAAGGAGAAGGCGGCGCGAATCGCGAACACGGGCAAGTCCGCGAGCAAGAAGGGCGGCAAGGCGGGCAAGTACGAGGATTGGAGCAAGGACGACCTGCAGAGGAAGGCGAAGCAGGTCGGCATCCAGGGTCGCTCGAAGATGTCGAAGAGCGAGCTCGCAAGCGCGCTTCGAAACCACTAGCTCGACGCGGCCCGTCGGCGCGCTGACGCCCGAAGGAGGAGCGCCGAGGGCGGGAGCGAACCGCGCTCGCATGAAGGATCCCCGCGAGCATGACCGCGCCCGCGCCGCCGCGCTTGCGGCGCTGGCGCGAAACCGCGGCGAGATCGACGCAGAACGGCTTGCGCGTCTGCTGGCGCGCCTCGATCGGCCCGAGGGCCGAAACGAGGCACCGGCGCTCCGCGTCACGCGCTGACCTCGCGCTAGCAACGATGAGCGGACGCGCGTCGTGAACGCTCAGCGTTATGCGCTGACGATGTACACGGGCGTCCCCACGTCCACGTGCTCGAAGAGCCACTCGGCCTCGGGGATCTTCATCCGGATGCAGCCGTGCGAGACGGAGTAGCCGATCGAGGCGGCGTCGGGTGTCCCGTGGATTCCGACGGCGGGGGATGAGATTCCCATCCAGCGCGTCCCGAGCGGGTTGCCCGGACCAGGCGGGATCGGCTCGGCGTCCTTGGCCCATTCGCTGTCGGGCGGGTTCCACGTCGGGTTACGCTCCATCACGACGATCTCGAACGCGCCGAGCGGCGTCGGATACTTGTTCTGACCGGTGGCGACGCCGAACGTCCGCGCGAGTTTCGGCCCGTCGTAGAGGTTGAGCTCGTTCGAGCCGCGCTTGATCACGATGATCGGCCCGTAGTCCGCGGGCGTTACCTTCGGAGCGACGGAGAGAAACTGCAGCTCGAGTTGCGCGTCGCGCCACGTCGATCGAAGGGAGCGCGTGATCCAGCGGACCATCGTCGGCTGGTCGAGGGTGCGCCCCGGCCTTGCCTTCGTGAACGCCGGCGCAAGGTTCGAGAGCCCGACGAGCTTCGAGTCCGTCGCCGGCACGTCCACGCGCCGGTTCAGGCGCGCGACGAACCGACTCACCGCGGATCGGCGGACGTCGATCCGAAGCCGGACCCGCGCTTTCGGCTTTGCCGCGAGCGCCTCGCGAACGGCATCCTTGATCGCGGCGGACGCGCCGAGTCTCGAGGGGCGCACGGCCCACGTCCGATCCCCGTGGAACAGGCGGACGGGCCGGCCGAACCGCATCGCGACCTGCCGTTCCGCCGCCACGGAGATCATCCCGCCGACGGGAACGCCGCTGACGGTCACGCCGTCCGGAATCACGGGCAGCGAGACGCCGGCAGCGGGGACCGCCGCTCCGAACGCAACGGTGACGATCACCGACAGCGCGATCCGATGGAGCAAGGGAAATCGGATAGTACGCGTCTTGCCGTGTTTTTGCCCGTCGTCGTCTGCCCTCCGACGAGGTGTGATACGCGGAGGGCGGCGTTTCAGCGCCGGCCGGCACCGAGTGCAACGCGTCGGCGCGATAGCCTGCATGCGGATGATCGATCTGCGCTCCGACACGCTCACTCAGCCGACCGCGGGTATGCGCCGTGCCATGGCCGCAGCGGTCGTCGGCGACGAGCAAAAGCGCGAGGATCCGACCGTCATAGCGCTCGAGGAGCGCGTCGCCGAACTGCTCGGTCAGGACGAAGCCGTTTACCTCCCGACCGCGACGATGGGAAACCAGATCGCGCTCAGGCTTCTCTCCGATCCGGGGGACGAAGTGATCGCGCAGGCGATGTCCCACGTCTTCCTCTACGAGCTCGGCGGCCCCGCGGTGCACTCGGGCCTCGTGATGAAGGCGATCGGGAGCGACGATGGCCGCTTCGACGCCGCCACGCTCCGCACCCTCGTGAACCCGCCGGCCGACCTTCACGTCGCGCCGACACGCGTTGTCTCGCTCGAGAACACGCACAACGGCGGCGGCGGCCGCGTCTGGCCGATCGAGCAGCTTCGCGAGGTCGTTGCGGAGGCGCGCGCGCACGAGCTCAATCTGCACCTCGACGGCGCGCGGCTTCTCAACGCGGCCGTCGCAAGCGGCGTCCCGGCCGCGGAGTACGGACGCGAGTTCGACACCGTCACGCTCTGTCTCTCGAAAGGGCTCGGTTGTCCGCTCGGAGCCGTGATCGCCACGTCCTCCGACCGAGTCGCCAAAGCGAGGCGGCTCAAGCACCTGTTCGGAGGCGCGATGCGACAGGCGGGGATCGTGGCGGCCGCGGGCGTCTACGCGCTCGATCATCACGTCGCGCGACTCGCCGACGACCATGCGAACGCGCGGCAGCTCGCCGAGGGCCTCGCCGAAGTCGGACTGCCGATCGACCTCGAGCAGGCCGAGACAAACTTCGTCCTCGTCGACGTTGGGGCGATGGCGCTGGACGGGGACGAGGCGGTAGCGCGCTTACGCGCCGAGCGCGTCCTGCTCTCGTTCGCGACGAAACGGGGCGTGCTCCGCGCGGTCACGCACCTCGATGTCACCGCGGACGATATCGAGCGCGCGATCCAACGGATCGCCCGCGCGCTCGCGGGCGAGCGACGTTCCGTCGAGCTCGCCGCGGACGCACCGACGCCCTACTGAACGGGCGCGTCGAGGATCTCGAGCGCGACGAGCTGCCGGTCGCGCTCTTCGAGGAGTCACCGTGACGGGCAGCCGCTCGTTGATGTGCTCTCGCGCGCCGGTGCGCGGGGTCGAACCCGGGTCGATGCGGCGTGCCGATCTCACAGCGCTCGCCGTCGCTATCGCGCGTGAAGCCCTGTACGTTTGGCCCCTTGTCGATCGCGACGATCAAGCCGATGAGCTCGCTCGGGAAGCGGGTGCCTTGACGGCGGCATCGGCCTTGCCGCCGCAGGCGGCGGCGCAGACGACGAAGGCGAGGAGCAACAC
>JALZEM010000079.1 GCA_030862005.1 Actinomycetota bacterium
ATGCGCGGGGCGCCCTCGCGGAGCGCATCCTCGAGGTCGAGCACGAGCTCGAGCGGCTCGTAATCGATGTCGACCGCCTCGAGGGCGTCCTTGACCGCCGCACGCGTCTCGGCGACCACGACCGCCACCCCGTCGCCCGCGAAGCGCGCCTTGTCGGTCGCGAGCGGGAAGTGGTCGGGGAGGCGCGGGTCCTCGTCGGTCGGCGTCGGCCAGCTCCGCGTGGCGATCGGCCACGCGCACGGAAGCGCCGCCTCCCACTCGCCCGCGAGCTCCTCGCCGCTGAATACGGCGACGACGCCCGGGAGGTCGAGCGCACGCGACCCGTCGACACCATTGATCCGGGCGTGCGCGAACGGGCTGCGCACGACGCCAACCCAGAGCATGCCCGGGAGCGTGATGTCGTCAATGAAGCGCGCCTCACCGGTCAGGAGCTCCGGGTCCTCCTTGCGAAGGACGCCGCCGCCGACGTAGCGCTTCGCCTGCTCCTGCGTTGCCTCTGCCGTCCGCGTCATCTCGCTCCCTCCTACACCCGCGTCGGGGTCAGCTCGTCGGCCGCCGCCTGGACCGCCTTCACGATGTTGTGGTAGCCCGTGCAGCGGCACATGTTCCCCTCGAGACCGAGGCGGATCGACGCCTCGGTGAGCTCTCCGTCATCCTCGATGAGGCCGAGCGCGGCCATGATCATCCCGGGCGTGCAGTAGCCGCACTGGAGGGCGTGGTGCTCGTGGAAGGCGCGCTGGAGGACATGCAGCTCGCCGTCTTGCTGGAGGCCCTCGATCGTCGTCACTTCGCGCTCGTCCGCCTGCACCGCGAGGAGCGCGCACGACTTGATCGACTTCCCGTCCAGGACGACCGTGCACGCGCCGCAGGTCGTCGTGTCGCAGCCGACGTTCGTGCCGGTGAGGCCGAGCTGCTCGCGCAGGAAGTAGACGAGGAGCTGGCGGGGCTCCACGTCCGCCTCGCGGCGGACGCCGTTCACGGTGACTGCGACGCGTCTCATGTCTCCCTCCTTCGGAAGAGTCGGGCGACGCCGCGGCGAAGCGCGCCAAGAACAAGCGGCAGGCCCGAGACGGCCTCGGCCGGCCGTGGGGCCGGCGCCTCGCGCGGCGGCCCTGCGTTCGCGGGCTGCGAGAGCTCGGCCTTCAGGCACTCGGCGAAGCGGTCGACTAGCTGCGCGGAGACGCCCTCGACCATCCCGCGCCCATACTGGGCGACCGGGCCCTGCAACGTAAGGTCGGTGACGAGCTGGACGCGCGTCCCACCGTCGACCGGAACGAGCGTCGACTCGATCGTCGCCTGGCCGCCGCCGCGGCCGCGCTCCTCACGCGCGCGGGCCGAGAGGCGAGCGCGTCGGGCCGACTCGTCGGCGTCCTCGCGCTTGACGTCGGTCGCAAACGCGAACGACATCGGACCGAGCTTCACTCGCATGCGCGCCTTCCAGGTCGAGTCGTCGACCGTCTCCGTGAGCTCGGTCCCGGGCATGCATGGGACGACGCGCGGGACGTCCATGAGGAGCTCCCACGCACGCTCGGGCGCGGCGGGCACCTCGAACGAGTTCTCGAGCCTCATGCGTGGACGACCTCGCCGGCCGGACGAGCCGCCTTGCCGCGCCGGACGGCGACGATCTCGGCCGCGATCGCGATCGCGACCTCCTCCGGCGTCCGGGACCCGATGTCGAGCCCGATCGGCGCGTGGATACGCTCGAGCTCCGCGTCGGTGATGCCCTCGGCGTGCAGGCGCTCCGCGCGCTCCGCGTTCGTTCGGCGCGCGCCCATCGCGCCGATGTAGCCGGCGGGCTTTTCGAGCGCGACCTTCAAGAGCGGCACGTCGAACTTGTGGTCGTGGGTCAGCACGCAGATCGCGGTGCGCTCGTCGACCGGCGCGGCCACCAGGAAGCGGTCCGGCCACTCGACTACGAGCTCGTCGACGTCGGGGAAGCGCTCACGCGTCACGAACTTCGCGCGCGCGTCGCAGACGGTGACGCGGAAGCCCAGGAAGCGCCCGACGGACGCGACCGCGGCGGCGTGGTCGACGGCGCCGAAGACGTACATCCGCGGTCGGGGTGCGAACGACGAGACGAAGACTTCCTCGTCTCCCACGCGGACGATCGCGCTCTCGCCGCGCGCGAGGAGCTCGCGTGCCGCCGTGTCGAGCCCGCCGTCCGTCTCCGCGTCCCCGAAGACGAGCCGCTTGCGGCCCGGTTCGCCGCCCGCGACCGTCATCGCGAGCGCGGCCGGGCGCTCCCGCTCGATCGCCTCGCGAAGCGGCGCGACGAGTTCGGGCGCGAGCGCGTCGACGAAGATGTGGACGGTGCCGCCGCACGGGAGGCCGACCTCGAACGCCTCCTCGTCGGCGATCCCGTACGTGACGAGCCGCGGCGACCCGCCCCGCAGGACGTCCTGAGTCTCCTCGTAGACGGCCGGCTCGACGCAGCCGCCCGTCACCGACCCCGCGACCTCGCCCCGCTCGGACACCGCGAGGACGGCGCCGGGCTCGCGCGGTGCGGAGCGCTCCGTCCGGACGACGGTCGCGGTTGCGGCACGAAGCCCGTCGGCAACCCACCGCTCGAGCGTCGGCAGTACTTCTCTCACAGTGCTCCCGTAGGCGCAGTCGGAGCTGCGAGCTTACACCCGTGCGCCCGTACGATGCGAGCGTGCGGTTCTCGTCCCCGGCGGAGCTCGAGCAGGCGCTTCGAGGCGAGTCGTACCTGGCCGACCACGGTCTCGCGACGGCCATCTTCCTCGCACTTGCGATGCGCCGGCCGCTCCTTCTCGAGGGTGAGGCGGGGGTCGGTAAGACTGAGGTGGCGAAGACCTTGGCGCGCGTCCTCGACGCCGAGCTCATTCGCCTCCAGTGCTACGAGGGGATCGACGCAGCGCAGGCGCTCTACGAGTGGGACTACGCGCGCCAGCTCCTCTACGCGCGGGCGCTCCAGGCGGGCGAAGTCGATGTGGAGCGCCGCGTTTCGGAGCTCTACGGGCCGGAGTTCCTGGTCGAGCGCCCGCTCCTCCGGGCGCTCCGCGCCGGCCCCGGCGCCGTCCTCCTGATCGACGAGCTCGACCGGGCGGACGACGAATTCGACGCGTTCCTGCTCGAGCTCCTCTCCGACTATTCAGTCACCGTGCCCGAGCTCGGGACGATCGCCGCCGACGAGCCGCCGGCCGTCGTCGTGACGTCGAACCGGACGCGCGAGCTCCACGACGCGCTGAAGCGCCGCTGTCTCTACCACTGGATCGAGTTCCCCGACCTCGAGCGCGAAATCGAGATCATCCGCCTCCGGGCGCCCGACGTCGCCGGGCCGCTGGCTGCGTCCGTCGCCGCGGCGGTGGCCTCGCTCCGCGAGCTCGACCTCGTGAAGCGGCCCGGGGTCGCTGAGGCGATCGATTGGGCTCAGGCCCTCGCCGTTCTCGGCGCGGAGCGAGTCGAGGGCGGGAACGCGCGCGAGACGCTCGGATGGGCGATCAAGAACCGCGACGACCTGCGCCGCGTCGACGCGGCGCTACCTGAGATCGTCCGTGAGTGACGCGATCGCCGAGCTCATCGAGTTCGGCCGCGCGCTCCGCGCCGAGGGTCTCCGTGTCGGAACCGGCTCGGTCGAGGACTTCTGCCGGGCGGCCGTGCTGCTTCCGCCCGGCGAGCTCTACTGGGCCGGACGAGCGACGCTGGTCGCGAGCCGCGACGAGATTCCCGTCTACGACCGCGTGTTCCGGCGGTACTTCGGCCGTGCAGAGGCGGTGCAACGGCCGGCGAAGCCGCGCCTCGCCGTGCGCCACCACGCGTCGGGCGCCGCGGCGACGGTGTCGCGAGGACGCGAGGCAGGGA
>JALZEM010000091.1 GCA_030862005.1 Actinomycetota bacterium
TTTGAGACAACTCTGGGCTCCATGGCGGCTCGAGTACGTCCAGGGGGCGGACGAGGAGGGTGGCTGCGTTTTCTGCCGCGCCGCCGCGGCCGACGATGACGCGGGTCTCGTCGTCTACCGCGGCGAATGTGCCTTCGTCGTCCTGAACAAGTACCCCTACGCCTCGGGTCACCTGATGGTGGCGCCCTTTCGGCACGAGGGCGAGTTCGGCGCTATGTCCGGCGACGAGGCGCTCGAGATCCACCGCCTCGCCGCGCTCTCGCTCGGCGCGCTCATGGACTCGATGCAGCCGCAGGGCTTCAACCTCGGCTGGAACCTCGGGCGAATAGCGGGCGCGGGCGTCGTCGATCACGTTCACCTCCATGTCGTGCCGCGCTGGGCCGGGGATACGAACTTCATGCCCCTGCTCGCCGATGTGAAGGTCATCCCTGAGGCGCTCGTGGAGACACGACGGAAGCTCGCGCACGCATGGCCGAGGTAGAGATCCGCGCGGAACGAGCGGACGACGAGCCGGGACGCACGCTCCTCGCCGCGTTCGAGCGCGAGATCGCATCGCGCTACCCGGGGTGGGACGCCACGCAGAAGCCGACGGCGCGGCCCGACGAGATCGGACCCCCGGCGGGTCGCTTCCTCGTCGCGTACGTCGACGGGCAGCCGGCCGGTTGCGGTGCGCTGAAGCCGCTCGACGAGCGCGCAGCCGAGATAAAGCGCATCTACGTGGCGCCCGCGGCCCGCGGGCACGGCGTCGCCCGGCTCCTCCTCGCAGCGCTCGAGGACGCGGCGCAGGACCTCGGCTACGACTGCGTCCGCCTCGACACCGGAGCACGACAGCCCGACGCGGTCGCCCTCTTCCGATCCTCGGGGTACGAGGAAACCGAGGCCTACAACGAGAATGCGTTCGCCGCGCACTGGTTCGAGAAGCGCCTCGGCCCGAAGTCATGAGCTTTACGCGCGCGTCTGATTACGGGTCCCGACCCGCCCCCCTGCCACGGCGTTCAGCCTAATCCGGAAAAGCGCACGCGTGGCGCGCGGAATGCGACGACCTTCGCACGGGCGTGCAAGGGATCGCGCCGTAGGATCTGCCTGATGGCGCTCGATCCGAACGTCTTCAAGGCCTATGACGTCCGCGGGATCTACCCAAGCGAGCTCGACGAGGACGGCGCATACAGGATCGGCCGCGCGTACGTCGACGTGTTCGAGCCACGACGGATCGCCGTCGGACGCGACATGCGCCTCTCTTCCCCGTCGCTCGCGGAAGCGGTGACGAGCGGAGCGGCGGAGGCCGGCGCCGACGTGGTCGACATCGGGATGGCCGGCACCGAGATCCTCTACTTCGCGGTCGGCGAGCTCGGGCTCGACGGCGGCATCGTGGTTACCGCGTCACACAATCCAAAGGAGTATGCGGGGATGAAGATCGTCCGCCGCGGCGCGCTCCCGGTCGGCGGCGAGTCGGGCCTCCTCGACGTTCGCGACCGGGCCATGGCCGACGTGGACATGTCACGCGGTCAGGCCCCTGGTCAACGCCGAACGGGCGAGGTCGCGACGCACGACATCTACCCGGCGTTCGTCGAGCGCGTCCTCTCCTTCATCGACGTTGACGCGCTCCGGCCGCTCCGCGTCGTCGTCGATGCGGCAAACGGCATGGCAGGGGTGATGCTCCCGCCGATCCTCGAGCGGCTTCCGATCGAGACGCACCGCTACTTCTTCGAGCCGGACGGGACGTTCCCGAACCACGAGCCGAACCCGCTCCTCCCGGAAAACCGCGAGTTCATCATCGAGAAGGTCCGCGCCCATCGCGCCGACGTCGGGATTGCGTTCGACGGCGACGCAGATCGTTGCTTCTTCGTCGACGACACCGGCGAATTCGTCGCGGGCGACTTCGTCGCGGCTCTCCTCGCCGAGTCGATGCTCGGGAAGGAGCCCGGCGCGAAGGTCATCTACGACGTTCGCGCGAGCTGGGCCGTGCCGGACCTGATCGAGCGAGCCGGTGGCGTCCCTCTCGTGAACCGCGTCGGCCACGCCTTCATCAAGCACCGGATGCGCGAGGAGGGCGCCGTGTTCGCGGGCGAAGTCTCCGGCCACTACTACTTCCGCGACTTCAGTCAGGCCGACTCGGGGACGATCCCTGCTCTCCTCGTCCTCGAGCTCATTTCGAAGCGTGCCCGGCCACTGTCGGAGATCCTGCGACCGCTCCGGGAGCGGTACTTCATCACGGGTGAGCTGAACACGCGCGTTCATGACGTCGCACTGAAGCTCCAGGAGCTCAAGGAACGCTTCGGCTCCGAAGGCGAGGTCTCGCATCTCGACGGGATCTCCGTCACGGCGCGTGACTGGCACATGAACGTCCGGCCGTCGAACACCGAGCCACTCCTCCGCCTCAACCTCGAAGCGCTCGACCCCGACCTCATGGAGCGGAAGCGGGACGAAGTCTTGGCCGTGATCCAGGCCTAGGGCGGGACGACGCGAGTTGGCGCCCTGACGCAGGTGTCGGCCGTAATGCGCGGGGGTATGGCGGCGGCATACCCCGTCCAGACGCCATCCTTGAATCGAATTGCCGCCAGCGCGACGACGCACTGCCTTACCGGCTGCGGGATCGGCGAGGTCGTATAGGCCCGTGTGATCGTCGCCTGACGTCACCCTAGGTACGACGCCGAGCGCGTGATCATCGCCCGCCTCGGCCAGGCACTCATCCGCGCTCGCGCGGTTCCTCTGGCGGCCTAACCAGCCGCTGCCCCCAAAACTCCCGGAACT
>JALZEM010000108.1 GCA_030862005.1 Actinomycetota bacterium
ACCTTCGAGGGGAACTACTACGACCTGACGGACTTCCTCTACCGGATGCGGAACCTCGTCACCGTCCGCGACGGAGTCCTCGAGGCGAGCGGGCGGCTCTACACGCTCGACGCGCTCGACCTGCACGAGGCAGAGGATGGCTTCCCGCAGATTCAGGCCGTTCTCACGGTGTCGGCGTATTCGTTCGGCACGATGCCTTCCCCGACCGCGACTCCGGCGGCGGGAACGGCGACCGCGGGCACCGGCACGACGACGGGATCGACGACCGATGCGACGACCGGTGCGACGACCACGACGACGTCGAGCGGACCGCCGACGGATTCCAGCGGTGACGGCGGGCAGGCCGCGCTCGGAGGAACCGGCTAGTGCCTCCAGCAGGCGCAAAGGCCGAAGCGGCGCTTCGGAAGCGGAAGGACGCGAAGCAGAAGAAGATTCTCTTCGCTCTGGCCCCCGTGCTGCTGCTCCTGCTCGTCTGGCAAGGCCCCGGGATGCTGAAGGCGTTCACGGGCGGCGACGCTGCCCCGGCGACGTCTGCTCCAGCGCCGACGACGACGGCGCCGGCCGATCCGACCGCTCCGCCGTCGACAGCCGCGCCCGGCGCGCAGCCAACCGATCCCGCCGCCGCCGCGACGCTTCCCGAAAGCGATCTTCCGGTCGGCGCCGATTCGAGCCAGCTGATCTCGTTCGACCGGTTTATCGGGAAGGACCCGTTCAAGCAGCAAATCTCCACGCGCAAGATCGCCGAGGCCCCGCAGGCCGGAACGACCGGTGGCGGCGGCGGAACGACGTCGTCGAGCGATCCAGGCTCCAGCAGCAGCAGCGGCGCGGGCGGCGGGGGTGGCAGCAGCGGCGGGGGCGGCAGCAGCGGCGGGGGCGGCAGCAGCGGCGGAACGCCCGTCACGGTCGACTACGCGGTCATCGACACCAATGGAGACCGCGAGTCGGTCAGCGTCGGAGGAACGTTCCCGTCCGAGGACCCGCTCTTCCGCCTCGCGTCGCTGACCTCCACGAAGGCGTCGATCGGGCTCGTGTCCGGCTCGTTCTCGAACGGCCGCGAGATCGTGAAGGTCGCTGTCGGCGACTCGATCACGCTCGTCAGCCAGCCGGACGGCACCCGCTACAAGATCACGATCGTCAGCGTCGGCTGACGCTTCGCCGACGGCGGCCCCGACGGCCGGCGGGACGAAGGGATGCGGAAGCACGCACGTCGAGTACCGGGGCGGCTGCGGTCCGCGGTCCGATTCGCCGGTGACCTACGAAGGTCTAGCCAAACGTGGAAGGCGCATGGCTCGTACGCTCGCGGTCGGGGTTAGAAGGCGCTACACCTCGTGATGCACACAGGGACTGAGCTCGGCGTGCGGGGGCGCGGGCTGTACCTCTCGCCGCGACAGCTGTACGCTCCGCCGTACCATGGATCATCCGGAGTACGAAGCTCCGGTAAGCGTCTGCTCGACATGCGCCGGAAGCGGCGAAATGCCGGTTTGCGAGACGATTGTGGGGCCGATGGTCGGCGTCGCCTCCGTTTCCTGTCCTGTGTGTCAACGGGAGGACGTCGAAGGGGACGTTTCGCCAGTCGAAGGGTTAAACCTGTCCTAGAGGCCCGTCGACTCGTCGAAGGACGAGGCGACGCGCGCATAGACGCGGCCGTTGGACTGGGCGCGGACCACCAGCGTGACGACCTTGAGGTTCCGTCCGACCGTGCCGCTCTGGTTCGTCGGGACGTGCCACGTCATGTACGTGTCGATCCGGTAGCTCCGGCCGTCGGCGCCGGTGACCGTCCTCGTCGGCTCCGAGTTGGTGCACGGCGCGGTGCCGCATTTCGCGACGTCCACCCGCGACTCGAGCATCACCGTCGCGCCGGCGACGTGCGTCGCCGCTGTCGTGCCGCTCGCACCCCGCACGACCGTCCACGTCGTCGTTCCAGCACCCGCGGTGACGAACATCAGCTCACTGTCGATCTGGACTCGAAACTGCCCGGTCGCCGGGAAGCCCGCCCCCGACGAAACACTGATCGACGTCGTCGACGTCGTCGTGATCGCCGCGGCGAGCGCCGTCGTCGCGTCCCCGCGGTAGGCGGCATCCGCTGTGTACGTCGCGTCCGCGGCGAGGACGTCGGCATCCGCGAGCCCGATCCCGCTGTACTTGATCGCGCGGTAACTCTCCATCTCCGAGTCGGCAAGCGCTGCGGCGGTCGAGATGGCGCTCGCGCGCTTGATCTGAACCATCCCCGACTCGAGCATCGCGAAGACGGCGAGAAGCCCGACCGACATCACGGCCATCGCCGCAACGAGCTCGATCATGCCGAAGCCCGCCTGTTGGCGGGCATGGTCCAGCGGCTTCCGCACGAGCGCGAACACGTAGCTGCGTCATCGGCACCCGCCGGTTCGGCCTCAAGACGGAAAGGAGGGATGCCGATTCGACTCTTGGGATGGCCTCCTTTGCCTACAGCGCGATCAACGCATCCGGCGTCGAACTGACCGGTGAGGTCAACGCGCCCGACCTGAACGGGGCGCGCGAAGCGCTCCGCGTCCGCGGCCTGCTCGCGCTCGAGTTGAACGAACAGGCCTCGGCAACTGCGGGGTTCGCCGCCGTCAAGAAGGTCAAGCCGAAGGCTCTCCAGATTTTCTCGCGGCAGTTCGCGACGATGATCGAGGCCGGCCTGAACGTCGTCACGTCGCTCGTCATCCTCGAGGAGCAGACCGAAGACAAGAAGTTCGCCCGCGTGATCTCGGAGATTCGGGCGGACGTCGAGGGCGGCCTTCTCCTCTCGGAGGCGCTCGGCCGGCACCCGCGCATCTTCTCGCGCCTCTTCGTCTCGATGGTCGAGGCCGGCGAGGCGGCCGGGATCCTCGACGTGGTCCTCGACCGCGTCGCCTTCCAGATCGAGAAGGAAACGCAGATCAAGCGGCGCGTGAAGGGCGCGATGATGTACCCGCTGATGGTGCTGTCGTTCGCGACGCTCGTCCTCATCGGCATGCTCGCGTTCCTCGTCCCGATCTTCGTCGACATCTTCGCCCAGCTCGGCGGCGACCTCCCGATGCTGACGCAGTGGGTCGTGAAGATGTCGAACGTCGTCCGGAACCAGTGGTTCATCCTCTTTCCGGCGATGGGCGGGATGATCTTCGCGTTCTTCCGCCTCAAGCGGACCGAGCGCGGTCGGCGCGTCTGGGACAAGGCGCGCATGAAGGCGCCCGTCGGCATTGGCAGCGTCATCCTCAAGGTCGGCATGGCACGCTTCTCGCGTACGCTCTCGACGCTCGTCGGCTCCGGGGTCGACATCATCCGCGCACTCGAGATCACCGGAAACACCTCCGGCAACAGCCTGATCGAGGACGCGGTCGCCGTTGTGCGCGAGCGCGTCCATCAGGGCGTCCCGATTGCGATCCCGCTCGACGAGAGCGAGATCTTCCCGCCGATGGTTTCGCAGATGGTGCGTGTCGGCGAGGAGACGGGCGAGCTCGAGAAGATGCTCGGGAAGATCGCCGACTTCTACGAGGACGAGGTCGACAGCGCGATCGCCACGCTCACGTCGATCATCGAGCCCTTGATGATGATCCTCGTCGGGATCATGGTCGGGGTCATCATCATCGCCATGTACCTCCCGATGTTCAAGCTGCTCACGCTCATCGGCGGGGCGTAGGCGCGACCGGTCACGGGCGGGACCGTGAGGAGGTATCTCCCCTCATCACGTCCAGCGTACCCCGCAAGTAGCGCTGCCTACAATCCGAGGGATGGCGACAGAGTCTCAGCCACTTCCGGGACTCACGTCCGGCAGGGACTCCGAAGAGCTCGCGCGCGGCTGGCGACGCCTGACGCGCGTCGCGACGTTCGTGGCCGTCCTCACGAGCCCCGCCGTATTCGTCTGGTTCTACGACTGGCTGGAGATCTCACTCGGGTGGTCGCTCCTCTGGACCTTCATTGCGGTGATCGGGTTCCGGGGCTTGGTCGATGTCACGTTTCGACGATTCATCCCGTGGCCGTCCCTCTTTGGGACCGCCGAGGCTCGCTTGCAGGAGGACGACGTAGTCGCGCGGCGCCGGACGTGGTTCTGGCGCAGCATGTTCCGTTGGTCGATCCGGATCGGCGTCGTCGTAGTCGCGCTCTACTACAGCGGGTTCTGGGCGTACCTGGTCGCCTTCGTCGCACAAGGCGGCTGGATCTACCTGCTCATCTTCCCACTCTTCTTCATCGGGAACTTCCTGATCATGTTCGGCCCGCTCGTGTTCATGGGGATTTCCCAGATGCGAGCGTACGAGCCGGGCGCAGCGGATTGGGGCGTCAAGCTCGAGGACGTTCGCGGGCAGGAAGAGGCGAAGGAAGAGACGCGGCGCGTTGTGAACCTCTGGCAGTCGGGCGAGGCGTTCGAGGAGGCGGGCGGGAAGCGCGAGCGCGGCCTGCTCCTGCTCGGCGCTCCGGGTACGGGCAAGACGATGCTCTCGAAAGGGATCGCAACCAACTTCAACGCCCCGTTCCTCTC
>JALZEM010000114.1 GCA_030862005.1 Actinomycetota bacterium
CCGAAGACGGGCGAGCTCGAGCGGCTGCGGGACGCTCTCGTCGCCGCCGGACGGGACCCGGCCGAGGTGGAGCTCGTCGGCGGCACCCGTGGGGTGTTCCCGGACGCCGAGAGCGTCGCCGAAGTCCGGCCGGCGCTCGAGGCGGTCCCGGCCCAACTCGCCGCGGGCTTCACCACGATCTGCATCAAGCCGTCGCAGTTCACGGACGACCCGCGACAGATCGGCCCGCTCTGCCGCGAGATCGTCGCGAGCGTCGAGGCGCTCGCGACCTGATCCGAGCAGGAGCTCAGGCACCGGCGACAGGCGGAGCTTCATGCCTCCGTCGACGTCAAGCTCCGCGGCAGGAAGTTTCGGTTCGTCGCCACACGCGCCCGTGTCGGTCGACCCGTAAGAGGCCGACGATCGCACCGACTCGGTCTGGCCCTTCGACGACGCAGGCGTCGTGCGGCACGTCCGGTTGTTCGCGCGCGATCGTGCAGCGCAGCGCGGAACGCCGTACAGTTTCGCTTCAAGGCACCCATGAGCCGGGACGCGCGAGCAGAAAGCGCCTTTGCGGGCGCGTTTCGCGTCAACGACGTCCACTCGCAACTGAATGAGACGACGGTTGCGCGGGTCGTTCGAGTCGGTGCGCTCGAGGAGGTGCAGGCAGCGGTCCGAGGCGCGGGCGCCGCGGACTTGCCGGTCGCCGTCTGCGGCTCGCGCCATGCGATGGGCGGCCAGCAGTTCTGCTCAGGCGGAGTCTTGATCGACACGAGGCCGCTCGGCCGCGTGCTCGAGCTCGACGACGAGCGAGGAACGATCGAGGTCGAAGCGGGAATCGCGTGGCCCGAGCTCGTCGCGTACCTCCACGCTCGAGAACCGGAGAGGCCGGCGTGGGCGATCCGGCAGAAGCAGAGCGGCGCTGACCAGCTTACGATCGGCGGTGCGGTCGCGGCGAACGCGCACGGCCGCGCGCTGACCCTCAAGCCGATCGTCGACGACGTCGAGTCGTTCACGCTCGTCGGCCACGACGGCGACGTGAAGGAATGCAGCCGTGACGAGAACCGCGAGCTCTTTCGGCTCGTCGTCGGAGGCTACGGGCTCTTCGGCGTGGTCTATTCGGTGACGCTTCGCCTCGCGCGCCGCCACAAGCTCGAGCGGGTGGTCGAGGTCCGCCCCATCGACGGCCTCATCGACGCCTTCGACGCGAGGATCCGCGACGGCTTCGTCTACGGCGACTTCCAGTTCTCGATCGATCCCTCGGATCCCGAGTTCCTACGGCGCGGCGTTTTCTCGTGCTACCGGCCGGTCGACGACGAAACGCCGATCCCGCCGTCGCAGCGGGCGCTCGCAACTGACGACTGGAAGAAGCTCCTCTATCTCGCGCACGTCGACAAGGCCCAAGCCTGGGAGCAGTACACGGCGCACTACCTCGGGACGTCGGGCCAGATCTACCTCTCCGACAGGCATCAGTTCGCCGAGTACATCGACGACTACCACCGGTGGCTCGACGAGCTCACGGGCGCGCGAGACCGCGCGACGGAGATGATCACGGAGCTCTACGTGCCGCGCGAGCGGCTCGACGACTTCATGACAGAGGCCGCTGCCGACTTCCGCGCGAACGGCGTCGACGTCGTCTACGGGACGATCAGGCTGATCGAGCACGACGACGAGTCCTTCCTCGCCTGGGCCCGCGACCGCTGGGCATGCGTGATCTTGAACCTCCACACCGTTCACACACGCACGGGGATCGAACGTTCCGCCGATGCCTTTCGACGGATGATCGATATGGCGATCGCCCGCGGCGGCAGCTACTTCCTCACGTATCACCGGTGGGCCCGCCGTGACCAGGTCGCGGCCTGTTACCCGCAGTTCGAGGAGTTCCTCGCGCACAAGCGACGCCTCGACCCCTACGAGCGGTTCCAGAGCGACTGGTACCGCCACCACGTCGGACTCTTCGCATGAGGCCTCCCGCTCGCATCCGCGCGCTCGTTCTCCTCGCGCTCGTCCTCGACCGCCCGGTGCTCGGACGGGTCGTCCGGTCGCTTACTCGTGAGCCGATCGTCGAGGAGGGCGATCTCGACGGCGTTGCGGTCGAGGTCGTTCATCCGGCGGGAACAGGCCCGTGGCCGGCGTGGCTCTTCGTCAACGGAGCTCATCCAATGCGGCGCCGCGAGCCGGTCGTGATCCAGCTGTCCCGCGGACTCGCTCGGGCCGGATATCTCGTCGTCGTCCCCGATATCCCGGGGCTGGGCGAGGGAACGATCACGACGAGGACGTTCGAGGCGACGCGCGCCGTCGTGCGGGCGGCGGGCGCGCGACCGGATGTTCGCGGTGGCAAGGTCGCGCTGATCGGCGCCTCGACAGGGGCGGGCCTCGCGATCCTCGCTGCAGGACGGGCGGAGCTCGCGCCGCACGTATCGGTCGTCGCGGCGGTCGCGCCGTACGCCGACCTCCGCAAGCTCATCTGCCTGACGACGACGTCCGCGTACGAGGAGCGCGGCGGCTACACGCCCTATGACGTAACGGACCTCCACCGTCAGGTCGTCGCGCGCTCACTCGTCGCCGCCCTCCCCGATGAGCGCGAACGCGACCGCCTGCTCGGAGAGCTCGCGGCAATCGAAGCCGCCGGGCTGAGTCCGCTCGACGAGCTCCCGCGACGAGCAGGCGGCGTGAGCGCGGATGCGCGCGCCGTTCTCGCGGTCCTCGCGAACCGCGACCCGGAGCGGTTCCGGGAGCTCTGCGGCGCGCTGCCGCCTCCGGTCCTCGCGTTCATCGACGACCTCTCGCCGCTCAGGGTCGGCGGCGCGCTCCGGGCTCCGGTGGAGATCGTCGT
>JALZEM010000143.1 GCA_030862005.1 Actinomycetota bacterium
ACATGGTCGGCCTCGGGATTCGCGATGCCGGCGGCGTCCTCCGCGGCCGCGAGACGCCGGAGCCAGGCTTCCCGCCGCTGCGTGTGGACCTACCGCTGCAGCCCGGCTACGCGATGACCGTCGAGCCGGGGGTTTACTTCGTGCCTGCGATCCTCGCGGACGCAGCGAACCGTGACCGGCATCGGCAGACGGTGGACTGGGAGCGCGTGGAGCAAATGCGTGACTTTGGCGGCATCCGCATCGAGGACAACGTTCTCGTTACCCAAGAACGATGCGAGGTCTTGACCGCTAGCGTCCCTGTCCTCAACTGACGAAGGCGTCGACACCGTGGCTTGGAGAGCAGTTCGTGCGAGCGGAGACGATGGTCTCGCGGTGGCGACCGTGCTGTTGTCCGGGCGGGATATCCGCTGTGAGCGCTCTCGCCGGTCTCATCGAGGCCATCGATATCCGCGGCGGCGCGGTGGCCTGCCTTACCCGGTAGTGGGCGAATGACGACCGACGGAACGCTGCATACGCCCAAGCGGAGATTGGTTCGGGCCAACGGAGTCGAGCTCTGTGTGCAGACGTTCGGCGACGTGGCGAACCCGGCGATCCTGCTGATCGGCGGGGCGGCGATGTCGATGGATTGGTGGGACGACGAGTTCTGCGAGCTCCTCACGGCGGGCCGCCGGTTCGTGATCCGGTACGACCACCGCGACACGGGGCAGTCGGTGAGCTACGAGCCCGGAGCGCCGCAGTACACCGGGCGCGACCTGGTCGCGGACGCCGTCGGCTTGCTCGATGCTCTCGGGCTCGAACAGGCACACATCGTCGGCATCTCCATGGGCGGCGGGATCGCGCAGGACCTCGCGCTGGAGCACCCGGTTCGTGTCGCCTCGTTGACACTGATCTCGACCAGCCCCGCTGTGCCGAGAGGTCCCGACAAACCGGCGCTCCCGCCGATGTCCGAACGGCTCGCCTCGGTCTTCGCCGAGCCCATCCCAGAGCCCGACTGGTCGGACCGGGAGGCCGTGATCGACTACATGATCGAGGGCGAGCGCTGCTTCTCCGGTTCGCTCGGCTTCGACGAGGACCACATGCGGGTGCTCGCAGGCAGGGTCGTCGACCGGACGGTGAACATGGCCTCGAGCATGAAGAACCACTGGATGCTCGAGGAGGGCGAGCCGGTACGCACGCACCTCGACGAGATAACGGTGCCGGCGCTCGTTCTCCACGGCACCGAGGACCCGCTGTTCCCGTTCGGTCACGGCGAAGCGCTGGCGGACGAAATTCCCGGCGCCCGCTTGCTGCCGCTCGATGGAATCGGACACGAGATCCCGCCGCCCCCAGTCTGGGATCAGGTCGTCACTGCGATCCTCGACCACACCGGGCGTCGCGGCGCCTAGTGCCGGTGTCTTGCTCATCGGGTTGTCGAGCTTTGCGGCGCTGTTGGGCCCGCGCGAGGCCATCCGGGCAGCCGCGAGGCCATCCAGGCAGCCAGACGCCGCTTGAACAAGCGGTCTCTCGGCGAGGCGGAGGGGAGGGATCGAAACTCGCCGGGGCCTAACGAGCCCTTCGCGATTTTTCGAGACCGTTTACGAATGCACCGATTGCAGGCAGATTGGCGCTCGTGCGCCTGTAGGCGCGCCAGTCAGCGGCCTAGACATCCCGCGCCCGCTCGGCGAGGGCGTGCACCCGATCGGGCGTGGCGTCCGCGATCGGTTCGCCGTGGCCGACGCCAACCACGAGCGGCTCGAGCGCGGCCATCCGCCGCAGCGACCGCTCGTGAGCGGCGGGGTCGAGCTGGAAGGCTGGCCAGCCGGCGTCGACGGACGGCCATGTCGCGATCGCGTCGCCGGCGATCAGCGCGCGCCGCTCCGGCCACCAGAACGCGAGGTGGCCTGGCGAGTGGCCGGGCGCGTGCACGACCTCGAACGGGCCGAGCGCGTCGCCGTTTGCCAGCGGCTCGTCCACGGGGAACGGCGGGTGCTTTGGGACGCCGAGCGCGAGCCCCACTCGAAACGGGATCAGGCGGAGCGGCCGCAGCGTCAGCGGAACGCGTGGCGCCCGCCGCTCGCCCGCGAGGATGCCCGCCTCCGCCGTGTGGGCGTGGATACGTGCCCCCGTAGCTCGTTTCAGCGCAGCCGCGCCGCCGAGGTGCGAGCGGTGCCCATGCGTGATCGCGATCCGCCTGAGGTCCGACGGCTGCCGGCCGAGCCGCGCGATTGCGTCGAGCACGAGCCTCCCGTCCGTGTCCCAGAGCGTGTCGACAAGCGAGAGTTCGCCATCCGTCTCGGCGAGGAACGCATGCACGCGGCCGCCCCGCTGCTGGCCCAATGCCCACAGACCCGGGACGATCTCGTTCACGCGGACACCCGCCGCCAGGGCCCGAACCCGTTCTTGACCCCGCGCAGCGCAGGCTCGAGCGCCGGGTAGTGACGCAGCAGGACAGTGACAAAGCTGTTCTCGTCGATCCAGTCGAGCCCGGCCTGCGTGTACACGCTCGCGTTGAAGTCGCGCGTAAAGAACCGGTCGCTTTTCAGCCGCCGGGACGCCATGAGGATGAAGACGCGGAACGCGGTGTCGCTGAAGCCAAAGCCCTTGGGCTTGCGCTCGGCGTAGAGGCCGACCATCGTGTCCACCCGGTCGGGATCGCCGTAGGCGCGCCGCAACTCCTGCGCCCACGTCGCGTTCTCGGTCATCTCCTCGAAGCTCCGCGGCGGCCGCAAACCGAGCAGTCGCCGGAACTCCGTGTACCGCGGAACGCCGCGCTCCCGCACCCGGAGGACATCCGTGGCCGCAAGATCGATCGTCTCGCCGGTCGGACGGTGCAGCTCTTGGAGGAAGCGCGGGTAGTTGTGCAACTCGATCGCGCCCGGGTGCGCGACGCCGAGCGAGTAGAGCGCGTTCGGCATCCCGAGTTCTTCCAGCCGCGTGCGCGTGTCGAGGGCGCCGACTTCGCGGAACGTCCGTTGCTGGAGCACCTCGTCGGTCTCGAGCGAGCGAAACGTGAAATCGTCGGGCAGCAGCGGGTGCATGCGGTAGACGGCGACGAACTCCTCCGTGAGCGAGTACGGCACTCCGTGGTGGTTGGTCGCCGAGCCCGGAATGCCGCCGAGGAGCTCGCTCGAGCTTCGCCTGCCGAGGCGTTTGCCGAGGATTCCGTACCAGTTCGCCCGCATCGCGTACTGCGTCGTCGGGTGGGCGATGATCCCGGGCGTCCACTCGACCGTGTGGATCTTCGCCATCAGCGCGGCGTTCACGAGCCGCGCGGTGTCGTACAGGCGGTCGTCCGACCAGGTCGGGTGCTCCCGCCTGAGCCGGTCGCAGATCGCGTTGTGCTCGGCGGTGAAGAGCGTGTGCAGGACGCCCAGCCCGATCCAGAAGTTCGCGGCGACGGCGTTCATGTCGACGAGCCGCTCGAGGTCGGCCGGGAGCAGCCCCCGCT
>JALZEM010000144.1 GCA_030862005.1 Actinomycetota bacterium
TCGTCCATGATCTGCTGCATCTGGATGTACATCTCGTGGCGCGCGTCCTCCTCTGTGGTGCGGGCGGCCTCCTTGTCCAGCCGGCTGTATTCCTCGTTGCACCACGACATCCAGTTCCAGATGTTCATCTGGTCGCAGGTGAACCAGACGGTCGACCACGCCGGATCGGGATTCGTCGTGAAGCCTGTGTAGAAGAGCTGCCTTTGCGCGTTCCCCTCCTTCGTGGCCTGGCCGAACACGCCGCCCTCTTGCACCTGCACCTCGATCTCGAAGCCGACCTCGTTCAGGTTCGCCTGCACGATCTCGGCCACCGTCTCGGCCCCCGGCTCGTCGGCGGAGACGGCCATTACGAGCTTCAGCCCCTCGGCGCCCGCGTCGGCGAGGTACTTCTTCGCCTGCTCGACATCGCGCTCGTACTTGGGAGCCTCCTCCCAGTAGCCGATCGGCATTCCGGGCGGAAGGATTGCGGTCGCCTGCTCCCAGCGGCCGTCGAACGCGCCCTCGAGAATCGACGGCACATCGACGCCGTAGCGGACCGCGAGGCGAACGTTCTTGTCTTTGAGGTTCTCGTGCAGGACGTTCATGCCGATCCAGTTGTAGTTCAGGGTCGTCTTGTTCGTGACGTCGAACTTGCCGCCCTCCTCGATGCGGTCGATCGCGGCCGTTGGGAGTACCGCGAAGTCGAGCTCCCCGGTCTCGAGCGCGATCAGGGTCGGGTTGTCCTCGCCGATGACGACGAAGTCGATCGCCTCCCACGGCGGCGGCTCGGCGAAATCGACCACGGCTTCGTTCTCCGCGAACCGCTTCAGCGAGATGCGCTGTTTACGCTTCCACTCAACGAACTCGTACGGCCCCGTGCCGACGGGATTCGTGCCGAACTTGTCGCCGAGCTCTTCGACCGCCTTCTTCGAGACGATCTCGCCGGCCTGCTGCGGAATGGTCGTCGTCATGAGGGGCGCGTACGGCTCCTTGAGGACGACGGTACCGCTGTACTTGTCCTCGACCTCGACAACCTTGAGGGCGGCCCAGTCGGAGGCGTACGGCGACTCGAGCTTCGGCTTCGTCAGCCCGGCAACGCGCTCGAACGAGAATTTCACGTCGTCCGCGGTCATCTCTCCGTGCCCGTTGTGGAACTGGACGCCCTGCTTGAGCGTGAAGTCCCAGCGGAGCCCGTCCTCTGAGCCTTGCCACTTCTCGGCGAGCTCGTTCACAGGCTCGTACGTCCCCGGCTTGAAGCTGACGAGGTTCTGGAAGATGTTCGTCGCGACGTTGCCGTCGGCGTGCCCAGGCTGGATCGCCGGGTCGAGGTTCTCGATGTCTTCGTCGAGGTGCACGCGCAGGAGCGCGGTGCTGACCTTCTCCGCCGGGGCCGTGTCGGCGCCCTCCTCTTCGTCCCCGCCGCCGCATGCGGCAAGGAGGCTGCCGGCCGCGCTCACGGATAGGCCGAGCGCGAACGACCGCTGTAGAAAGCCACGCCGGTCGACCCGATTCGAAACGTAGTCGTCGATCAGCCTGTCAAGGTCATCGCCGTTGCGGGACACTCGACTGCCCTCCGATCTCGCCGTCGCCTGGCGCTCGGTCTGCATTAAGACGCCGCACCACGTGGACAGTTAGACGCGGCGCGACAACCTTCGGGCTCATCCGGGCACGCATCTTACGACGTTTGCCACGATGAGATAAGGCGCCCTCGTCCTGGCCGTCATCGGTGTGACGAACGGGCTCCACCGACCGAGCGTGCGCTCGCGCCGATCGGACCTCGCGACGCGACGCATCGCGTGCGCAGAAGGTAGAAATCCTCCGATGACGGGATGGCCGCTCCCCGGTACGGGTCAAGCCGTTGTCGCCGTGCCGGCTCCCGGTGCCGGCCCTGGGTACTGGAACGGATCTGCAGGCGTCGCGCTCGACGAAGATGGCACGTTCGTCGTGGCGTATCGGCGGCGGACCGGCGTCAGCCAGGAGGGAGGCGCGGCGACCGTCGTCGCACGCTCGGACGACGGCGAGACTTTCAGCACCGTCGCCACGTTGGACAAGTCGCGCTTCGGCGCGATGTCGATGGAACGCCCGTCCATCGTCCGCACGGACACGGGTCGCTGGCGCCTCTACGTCTGCTGCGCGACCCCGAACAGCAAGCACTGGTGGATCGACGTGCTCGAAGCGGACGATCCGGCCCAACTCGCGGACGCCGAGGCGCGAACCGTCTTCCCCGGTGACGAGCGGACGGCCGTGAAGGATCCCGTCGTGCAGCGCGTCAACGGCGGGTGGCAAGCCTGGATTTGCTGCCATCCGCTCGACGAGCCGGACGAAGAGGACCGGATGCGGGCGGCGTATGCGACGAGCGCCGACGGTCTCGAGTGGGAGTGGCATGGAACCGTCCTCGCGGGGCGTCCCAAGATGTGGGACGCCCGCGGCGCGCGCGTGACTTCCGTCCTACCGGACGGCCGCGCGACGTACGACGGCCGTGCGACGAAGGAGGAGAACTGGTTCGAGCGCACCGGCCTCGCACGAGCAACCGACCGCGGGCACCTCGAGCAGCTCGGCGACGAGCCGGTGGCCGACGTGCGCTACCTCGAAATGGTCCCGTTGCCGGACGGCGGGTACCGGATCTACTACGAGGCGCGATTGCCCGACGAGAGCCACGAGCTCCGGACCGAGCTCATCCGCTGACTCAACGGGCAGATCTTCGGTGGCTTGCGTCGCGATCTAACCTGCGGGACGCGCGTAGAACGGCCGCGGGAGAACCGGCGCTACCGTCGGACGAAGCCTCCGGCAGCTCAGTGGATAGACCGGCGGAGTCGCAAGAACCGCGGCGTTCCAACCGCTACGTTCCGGCGTTCCAACCGCTGCGTTCTGTTCTCACGCGCGCGCGAGGACGTGAACTCACCGTGATCCCCTCCTAGCCAGCTCACGGACCGCGAGCCGCTCTCGGCGGCGCGCTCGCCGTCAACCGATTTGGGCGGATCGGCGGTGCGCCGAGGCGAGCGGCGTCCTGCCGGCGTCGTAACGTCTGCGCATGTTCGATTTTCCGGCGTTCGACGTCGCGATCGGGCTCATCTTCCTCTACGTCGTCCTGGCGCTCGTGTGCTCGACCGTGAACGAGGCACTCGCCACTGCGATTGGCCTTCGCGCCCGCTACCTCGAGACGGGTTTGCTGAACCTGCTGAGCGGATCGGTGTCGGAGACGCCCGCCGGTATTGCGACTGCCGAAAAGTTCTACGCGCATCCGCTCGTCCAGGGCCTCATCCGGCCAAGGCGTGCGCCGGACCCGGCAGGCGACGCCGCAGCTGCGCGACGCGGCCCTTGGAGCCGGCTCAAGGCGCTCTTTGGGAAACCCCCTTATCCGTCGTACATCCCGTCACGCACGTTCGTGACCGCCGTCACCGATATCGGACACGAGGCGCGGACGGCACTCGAGACCGCACAAGGGGATGAGGCCGACAAGGCACGCGCGCGCGCTGCGCTTGCTGCGGGCGACCTCGAGCGCACCCTCGCGTCGATCCCCAATGCACAGCTTTCGGAGGCGTTGCTCGCGCTCTACCGGCAGGCCGGCGGTGACGCGGTGCGATTCCAACGCGCGGCCGAGGAGTGGTTCGACGACGCGATGGAGCGAGTCTCAGGGTGGTACAAGCGGCGCGTCCACGTGATCCTCGCCGTCATCGCGACCGTCGTGGTCGTGCTCCTCAATGCCGACACGCTCGCAGCCGGAAAAGTGCTCTGGCGCGACGATGCGGTCCGGGCGGCCGTCGTGAAGGAGGCGAACGACACCGCACAGGGGACACTCGATGACGTCGCGCTCGAGAAGGCCGTGAAGAAGCTCGATCTGCCGCTCGGATGGGAGCTGAGCTTCGGCGACGCTCCCACGCAGGTTCCCAACGACGTGGTCGCGTGGGTGCAGAAAGTGCTCGGGCTGCTCCTGACCGTTGGCGCTATCCAGCTCGGCGCGCCATTTTGGTTCGACCTCCTGAGCAAGATCGTCCGCGTCCGTTCGACGGGAGCACCGCCGCCGGCGAGTGACGCCGTCCGACGCGGCGAGGGCGAGGAGACGCGGCGCGGACCGGTCGAGACCGTGGAGGGCGGCGCCCCGGCATCCGGCTCGAGGCCCGCTCCCGCTTAGACACGCGCGGGCGGAGACGCGCCCGGGAGAGGCTCACGCGGGCGCGGCGTCGTACCCCCGGCCATCGCGCCTCGTTCGCGATTAGCGACGAGACCAGCCCGGGCGTAGAGCTGTCCCGCGCCACGAGACACGTAGTAGCTCGGTAGCCGTGCGGCGCTCCGTGCGCTCCGATGCAAGGGTCGGCAAAAGACAGAGGACACGGTAGGTAGCCACCGATCGAACAATTCGAGACGCAGCGGCGCGAGCTCCCTGCCGAGGCCACGCTGGTTCGGCAGCTACCTGCCGAACGAGTGTTTCGCCATCCCCATCGCGGTCGCTCACCGCTGTTCGAGCGTAACCGGAAGCCCGCCCTTTGGCCGGAGCGTCATGAGGGGCTCCGGCCGTACGGAGCGGCCGGAGACCGGCCGCACGCGCCAGCGCCGCGCGAGCGTCGCGAGTAGAAGCTTGCCCTCGACCAGGGCGAAGCCTTCGCCGATGCAAACCCGCGGCCCAGCCCCGAAGGGAAAGTAGGAAAAACGCGGGCGCGTAGACGGTTCTTCCTGCGCCCAGCGCCTGGGCTCGAAGCGAAGAGGCTCGGGGAAGAAGCGCGCGTCACGCTGGGTGACGAACGGGCTCATCACGATGATCGAACCGGCCGGGATGAGGTAGCCGTCCAGCTTGTAGTCGACAAGCGCGCGCCGCCCGATGCGCCAGACCGGCGGGCAAAGGCGCAGCGTCTCGCGAAAGACCATCTCGGTGTACGCGAGTGCCGGAACGTCCGCCGCAGTAGGGAGCCTGCCCTGGAGGACGTCGTCGAGCTCCGCGTGGAGCTCCCGCTCGACGTCCGCGTGCCGGGCGAGCTGCGCCCAGGTCCAGGTAAGCGCGTTCGCCATCGTCTCGTGGCCGGTGAGCAGGATGGTCATCGCCTCATCACGCGCCTGACGGTCTGAGCTTTCGAGGAGGACTCCGAGCAGATCGTCGTCACCGGCGCCGGTCTCGCGGCGGGTGGCGACGAGCTCGCCGACCACAGTCTCAAGCCTTTCTCGAGCGAGCTCGTGTCGGCCTCGATTCGGAACCGGCAACCGGTCGCGCGCCCGGGCGAACGGCCGCACCGACCGCCCCTGCTTTTCGAGGACGAGAACCAGCGCCTTCCGGATCTCGTCGCCCTCCTGATCGAGATCGGTCCGGAAGAGTGTCCGTCCGACGACGCTGAGGGCGAGCTGCGCCATCTCCCGGTGGACGTCGAGGCTCTGGCCGTCGCGCCAGCGAGACGAAACCTCGTCCGCCACCGCGACCATCTCCTCCGCCGACGCGTCGACCCGCTCGTGCCGGAAGGCAGGCTGGATCGAACGGCGCTGGCGGCGGTGAACGTCGCCCTCGCTCGTGAGCAGTCCCTCGCCAAGGAGATCCTTGACCTCTTGCAGCACCCGCCCCTTCGCGAAGGCGGCATGGTCCGTGACCAAGATCTGCCTGACGTGCTCCGGCCGGACGAGCAGGATGTAATCGGTGCCGCGAAAGCGCCAGCGTGCGACGTCGCCGTACTCGCGCGCGAGCGCGAGCAAGGAGCCGAGGGGGTCGCGCCAAACGGCGAGCGCGTGCTCGCCCGGAAATCGCTGTCTCGGCCCGGGAGGCGTGGCCGATTCGTGGATCACAGGTGAGAGATCTCGTGGAAGAGCGGCCGCGAGCTGAAATCATGACGGGCCCACCGACTGGCCGGGCGGGTCAGCGCGTGGACGACCGTGGGAAACCACCGGACGCGGAACGCGCGCAGGCCCTCGATCAGTGCATGGCCCTCGGCCAGCCCGAACGTGAGGACGAAACGCCCGCGGGACTCGCGCAAGACGCTCGCCAGCAGTCGGTCGAGTACCGAGGGCCGGCTCCCGTCGATTGCGATGTGGGTGACGTAGAGCTGCTCGAGGATGCCGCCCGGTGGTGGAAGCGACGGCTCTCTGCGAACCCGGGCGGACAGGTTGTGAAGCGAGCGGTAGGCGGAGAGCGATCTGGGGTAGGCGAGGAGGCGGGTTCGCTGGAACGCATTCTGATTCCACGCCGCAAGCACCCCCACAAGGCGCCCGCCCTCGCGGGCGAGCCGGAAGCGATCGAGTGAGAGCCCAGGCGCCTCGGCCGCCCGCGCAAAGGTTGCCTCCGTCCAAACAGGGGCGAAGTTGTGACCCGCATTGAAGCGGTTGAGGAGGGCGACGATCTCGGGCACGTCGTCATCCGTCGCGGTTGAGACACCGTCGGACGCGCGACCGGTCCGCAGCGACGACCCGAGGAGGGCGCACACGCGGATTCGGCCGAGCGGGCGGTAGAGCGGCATGCCCCGCCGGCTCCCGACGAGCGCGTTTGCCGCGCTGTTCCCGACGACGATCGACGTATAGCCGAGGTCCACCGGCAGATCGTGCACGGCCTCGGCCAGGAGATCGTGGAGGCGGTGCACGATCGTGCTTCCGCGCGCGTCCGGCGCGACCTTGAGGTCGCCTGCGTAGAGGCACGGGGTCTCGTTCCCGTCCACGTAGACCCGGCGGAGAGCGAGCGAGGCGCAGCCGACGACACGCCCCTGACCGTCTTCCGCGACGGCGACGTACGTCGGATCACCCTGAAGCTCGGTCAACGCGAAGAAGCGCGGGTCGCGCTCGGTGCAGAACGCGATCGAGCCCTCATTCGGGCAGAGCCGCGTGAGGGCGAGCAGCTGTTCGTTGTCCGCCTCGGTAGCAAGCCGGACCGAGAAGGGTGGGCTCATGTCAACGCTCGTAGGAGCGCCGGCCTGTGATACCAGGCACGGAGCCGGTCGTAGCGGATCTTGGCGCGGTGCCGACGATCGAGCGGAATCGTCCGCGCGAACCGGATCTCGTCGACCTCGATGCGCCTCGACCTGCAGGCGTGCTCGATCTCGGCCCGCCAGGCGCCGGACCTGAACGCTCTCGTCAGAAGCCCCTTCCGTCTCGGCGCGACGACGAGGACCGCGCGCTCTCCCAGCGCGAGATCGGGGACGCCGACGAGGGCCGAGCGGCGGACGAAGGGGAGCTCGTCCACGATCGGCTCGAGCTGGAAGGGCTGAAGCCTCCCGCCGGCCCGAAACACCGTGCTCGCGACCCGACCGGTGAGCCAGACGCGGCCCTGTTCATCGACGTACCCCGTGTCGCCGGTGCGGTGCCTTCCTCCATGGTTGACGTGATCCCCGGCGACCGCGATCTCGCCGATCTCGCCCGCTGGAGCCAGAACGGATACGTTCGCGCCGCCGACGGGCTTCCCCACGCAGATGCCGTGTCCCTGCTTCGTCAGGGAACGCGCCTCGGCCAGCTCGTGCCCGCTCGCGGCGGCGATCGGCTCCGCCTCAGTCGACCCGTACACAACGTAGACCTCGCCGTCGGGAAGCAGCCGCCGGAGGGCGTCGACGAGCTCCGCCGGCACCGGTGCGCCGCCGGTGAAAAAGGCGCGGACCCCCGGCATGACGCGCCGGCGCGCGACGCAATAGCGCACGAGATCGGCGCAGAAGCGCGGCCCGCCCCTGACGAGCGTCACGTCGTGCTCCTCGATCTGGCGCACGATCCTTGCCGCGTCCGGTTCGAGCGCCGCGGCCCGACGCAGCGCGGGAAGAACGACTCCGGCCCCCGCCGCGAGATCGTGAAGGGCGAAGAGCGGAAGCGCCGTGAGGATCCGCTCGCCTCTGGAGTACGCGAAGCCGGCGGCGAGAGCTCGATGCTGCGCCCAGAGGAGCGCGTGCGTCCGGCTCGTCGCCTTCGGAGCGCCGCCGGTTCCGCTCGTGTAGGTGATGAGGGCGGGCGTCCCCTCGCCGGTCGGCGCGGTCGCGACGGGTGGCGCATCATCGGGTGGGAGAGCGCCGACCTCGAGCGTGAGCGGCACGTCGGCCAGGGCGCCCGACGCGCGCAGGAGGAGCCTCGCCCTCCGCGACCCGACGAAAGCTTTGGGTGTCGTGGCCTGCGAGCAGCGGCGCAGGTGCCCGACGCCGACGGCCGGCTCCACGAACACTGCCGTTGCGGCGAGCTTCATGAGCGCGAGCACGATGAGGTAGAGCTCGGATCGAGGCGGCGCCATAACGAGAACGCGGTCGCCTCGGCCGATCCCACGGGCAAAGAGCGAGGCGGCAAGCCGGCCCGCCGCCTCGTTCAGCTGCGCGCACGTTTGCGCTACTCCCGAGGGGTCGATAAGCGCGACACGCTCCGGTTCGTCCCGCGCGAGCTCCTCGACCAGCTCGAACAGGTTCGCCGGCTGCCGGGCGCTCACGGAAGCCATGCGCTGACCACGAGGAGCGTCCCGACCGGGACGGCGAGGTTGTCAAGCCCCGGGGGCGAGGCCGCCTCGAGCGAGGCGACGATGACGGCGACCGCGCTTGCGCAGAGGAGCGCCGCTGCGGCTCCCAGCCGGCCGGAGGCCGTGAGTGCGAGCACGGTCACCGCGAAGGCCGTGGCAGCAAAACCGAGCGACCCCTCCAGCGAGCGGGTCACGCCGGCCAGGCGATAGCGAACGCGCCCGAACCGCCGGCCCACCAGCGCGGCGGCCGGGTCGGCGAGCGCGAGGACGAGCACCGAGAGCTGAAAGAGGAGTGCATCGCCGCCGGCGAGGACGAAGGCCGCGTAGACACCGGCCGGGTAGACGACGTCGCCCGCGCCGCCCCGTCCGTGGAGCGAGCCGAGCAGGCCGAGCCGTCTCGCGGTGAGCAGGATGAGCGCGAAGCTCCCCGTGAGGAACAGCATCGCCCAATGAGTGGTGACGAGGAGCGGAGCGCAGCAGGCGATCCCGCCGGCACCGACGTGGGCGAGCTTGCGCGGGATCTCGGGATCCGGCCGCCACCGCCGCTCCACGAGCTCGACCGATCCCAGAAGGGCGAGCGTGGCGGTCGCCAGCACAGCCGTCCCGGCCACCACGCTCACGCGAGCGTCACCGTCTCCACGACGAAATCCCGGTAGAGGAAGGACCGGTCAACCGAATGAAGCCGCCGCCCGAGCTCGTGCTCCCGTCGCAGCGCGTGATCGAGCGAGGGCGGATGGCTACGCGGAACGAGATTGTTGTAGTAACAGACGCGGGCGCCGTCCCGCGCGCCGCGGACGAGGTGAGCGAGCGTTCGTTCGTAGTGCGCGGGCGACATCCATTCGAAGACGTCCGAGAGGTAGAACGCCGAGAAGGAGCCGCTCGACGCGCGCGCGAGGAGCGCTTCCACGGGATCCGTCACGATGCGGATCGTCTCGACGCGCTTCCGAAGTGCGGCGAAGTTTCGCTCGAGCAAGTGTGGCGGCATCCAGTTCGAGTCGCGATATTCGCCCGTCACGATGTACTCGAGGAAGTAATTGCCGCGGACCGGCATCTCGACCAGCGCGTGGCGGGCGCGTTCGCGGTAGTGGTCGCCGACGCTCCCGAGCTCGACGTAACGAAAGACGTCCGGGTGGCGGCCGAGGCGACC
The DNA here is from genome assembly GCA_030862005.1 of Actinomycetota bacterium. Classification (GTDB taxonomy): domain Bacteria; phylum Actinomycetota; class Thermoleophilia; order Gaiellales; family Gaiellaceae; genus JACCYG01. Next base: position 9,513 of record JALZEM010000144.1, read on the forward strand.
TTGGAGGAAGCGGCCGAAGAAGACGCGGAAGAGGAGGCGCCAGCGGCGGTTGTCCCACACGCGCTCATAGAAGCGGGCCTGGTCGTCCACATCGCGGAGCGCGAGGAGCTCCGCGACTCGCGCGCGTCGATGCATGAGCGGCAGGACTCGCTCGCGGAAGATGGCGAGATACCGCTCGAACCGGCCCGCGTGGATCACGCCGCCTTCGATCGCCGAGGGCTGCGCGTCCCAGAATGTCCGGGCGCCCGGCGTGAGCAATGGCCGCAGCTCGCGGTACATCCGCGCACGCTCGCCCGAGGGGCGGGCGCCCAGGAAGCGGAGGAAAGCGTCGTGCTCCAGCGCCTGGACGGCGACAATCTTGAGCTCCAAGAGGTGGTTCTGCGCGGGATTGCGGTCGATCGCCGTGATGCTCCGCGGCCGTTCGAGCGCGAGTGCGAGCACGTTGCAGCCGCCCGAGGTCACGACGAGGAGGTCATCATCGGCGCCGAGGGCGAGCGCCGTCGCACCGCTCGACGGATCTTCCCAGCACTGGCTGTACGCGATCCCGTCTACGAGCGGCCGCGCGCGCGCCCCTTGCCTCATCCCGCCGCTCCGACCAGCCTCACGGTGCCGGAGGCGCCGTCCATTTCGACTTCCGTGGCGCCGCGGACCGCCTCCGTCAGGCCGGGTATCCCGACGATGGTCGGGATGCCGAGCTCGCGGGCGACAATCGCCGAGTGTGAGAGGGCGCTCCCTCGCTCGACGAGAATGCCCGCCGCGAGCGGAAAGACCGTCACCCAGCCCGGATCGGTCTGCCGCGCGACGAGGATCTCGCCCCGTTCCAGCTGCTCTGCGTGCGGGAATTCGAGCAGCCGCGGTCGCCCGCGAACGACGCCAGAGCAGCAGGCGTGTCCTCGGAGCACCGGCCCAGGCGCCTGCTGCACGACGCCGTCGACCGGGAGGAGCGCGTCGCCCACGGTCTCGAACCGATCGGGTGGCGGCGCCTCGCTTCGGTAGGCGTCGAATTCTCGACGCCGGGAAGCGGCGAGCGAGCGCAGGTGCTGCTCCGGCGGTCGCACGGAGGCGCGGACCTCGTCGATCGTGAGGTAGAAGACGTCGCGCGCGTTGTCGAGACGACCCGCTTCGTGGAGACGTGTCCCGATCGCCGTAACGAGATCGCGCGCCACGCCGAAGGCTCGGCCGCGCGCGATCCGCATGTTCTCGCGGTGCACGAGATGACGGCGCGTCCGCCCCAGCACCCAGCGGAACACGAGCGCTCTCGGCGTGCGGGTTCCGAGGCCGCGACGAACGCCGCGCTCGGCCCGTTCACGTGACCCGCCCTCGGGCTGCCACGCGGACCGTTCCCGGTCGAGATAGGCGCGAACGGCGGCGAAGAGCGATGCAGGATCGTCCCGCACGCTCGGAACCTCGAGCTTGAGCTCCTGGGTGCAGCTGGACCCGTACGCGGCGAGGTACTGGTCGAGCTCGGCCTTGAACTCCGGAGAGAGCGCCTCGTCGCTGCAAAGATGGGTGAGCTCCCGATCCGAGCTGCGGGCGAAGAGCGCGCTGACCTCGGCGTCTGCGCGAACGATCTCGGCGAGCCGCATCACCGCCCGGGCGGGTTCGACGCTGCGGATCCGGCCGTCGCCGCGGAGCAGGTCGTTCCCGAGGTTTCCATCGCTTTCGAGCTCGTGCTTCTCGATCAGCCGTCGGAGTACGCCGTGGAAGACCATCGTCAGGAAGTCGTTCACGATCGGGGCCTGCCAGCTGCCGAAGAGGCGGTCCTTCAGCCGGTCATAGCGCCTGACAAGCTGCGAAAGATCGAGCTCGCGCACATCGGCGCGGTCGTGCTCGCGGCAGGTCTCCTCGATCAGGCGCTCGAATGCAGCCACCCGGCGCTCGAGCGTCAACGCGAGGTACACCGCCCGCACCACCAGTCCGGCGACGCCGATCGCCTCCCTGACGCGTCCGCGCTTGGCGGGCCACTCGAGCGTCGCGCCAACGCCCATCATCTCCTCCATGAAGACCTTGTTGTGCCTGAAGCCGGGTAGCAGGGACAGGAGCCGGTACCAGCTCGTGAGGTTGTAGTAGACGCGCCCGCGGACGAGTCCGATCATGCTCCGGTAGGCGTCGTCGTTCGCATCGAGGACGCTGCGCGACAGCCCCGCCAGCGCGCCCGCGTTCCGATAGACGGCCGTATACGCCTCCCGCGCGACGGAATATGTAAGCGGGAGCGTGATGCCGGGATAACTCTCGACGATGTTCGCGTTGTCCCAAACGATCGGCTGGTCAGGCGGAGCCGCGCCGGTGAGCGGACGCGCCTGGAGAACGAATACACGTGCGTCGTCGAGCGCCCATTCGACGTCCTGCGGTCCCGCAAAATCGGCCTCCAAACGAAGGCCGAGGCGCGCGAGCTCGCGGACCTCGTTGGGCATGAGCGCGGAGCCCTCGGCCCGGTCGACGGCCAGAGTCTCCTTCTTGACCAGATAGGAGTCGCCGGCGACCACCCCGGATACGAGCGGAACGGCGAGTCCCGGAACCGCCGAGATCGCCACGACGTCGTCCCGGCCGCTGACGGGATCGGCGGTGAACATGACGCCCGCGGTCCGGGCGGGAACCATTTTCTGAACGACGACCGCGACCTCGAGCTCGTCCGGTCGGATCCCGTGCAAGCGTCCATACGCGAGCGCGTGCGGCGAGAAGGCCGAAGCCCAGGAGCGCCTGATGGCTCGTCGCAGGTCCTTCACGCCCGACACCTCGAGCGAGCTCTCGAGCTGGCCGGCGAAGGAGCGTGCCGGGCCGTCCTCGACGCTTGCGGAAGAGCGGACGGCTACGGGCGCGTCCCCCGCGAACATGCCGCCGTAGGCCTCCTCGATCTCCTTCCACGTGGCCGACCCGGGATCGGCGCCGAGGAGCAGAGCGGCAACGCGCCCCCTCGCCTCGTCGAACGGCCGGCCGGCGGCGAGCGCCGCGAGCAGCCCATCGAGTTCTTCCCGGATCGCAGGCTGGGCGAGAAGGCTCGCATACACGTGCCCTGAGACGGCGAACCAAGGTGGGACCGCGTAGTCGAGCCGCTCGAGCTCCGCCAGGCGCGTCCCCTTGCCGCCAAGGCCGTCGGCATGACCGTCGAGGTCGGCGACGGTGAGGACCGCTGGCCCGGCCGCCGTCACCTACGCGGCGAGGAGGAGAGCTGCAACGCGCCCCCTCGCCTCGTCGAACGGCCGTCCGGCGGCGAGCGCCGCGAGCAGCCCATCGAGTTCTTCGCGGATCGCAGGCTGGGCGAGAAGGCTCGCATACACG
>JALZEM010000166.1 GCA_030862005.1 Actinomycetota bacterium
ACGCGCCCGAGCGGCTCCGCCGCCGGAGCGAGAATCGTGCGCCCGGCGTGGTTCTCGAAGCCGGTCAGCGTGCGCGTCTCACCGGGCTCGAGCTCGCACTCGAGCAGGACGTCCCCGATCATCCGGCCCTCGCCCGCGATCGTGTGGTGGTCGAGGATGCCCGCGCCCGGAAGCTCGGCGCCCGAGCGATCGCGGTAGAAATGGCCAAGGAGCTGGTACCCGCCACAGACCGCGAGGATCGCGGCACCGCGTTCGACCGCCTCCCCGAGCGCGTCACGTCGTCCGGCCAGGTCGGGGGCGATGAGCGCCTGCTCGCGATCCTGGCCTCCGCCGACGTAAAGGAGATCGTGGTCGCCCGGGCGGAGCGGCTCGCCCAGCTCGATCGTCCGGTACTCGAATTCGATCCCGCGCCACGCGGCGCGGCGGGCGAGCACCGCCATGTTCCCGCGGTCGGCGTAGATGTTCAGGTAGCCCGGGTACAGGTGCCCGACGACGACCTTCACGGCCGCGCCCTCGTCGGGAGCCACGCGCGCGCGGCTGCGTCAGATCGACGCAGGCGTCTCCAGAAGCCGTGTCCCCGGGCCACGCCCTCGAGCGCGTTCACGCAGCGGACTCCCAGTACGGACGGACGAGGCCACGATCGGCCGCGACCTGGCGCAGAGCCAGCATCGCGGTGTACGTCGGGAGAATGGGAAGCTCACCGCCCTCCGGTACGAGCGCGAGCCCGCGATCGAGTGCCTCCGAGAGGTCGGGGACGATCTCGATGCGCTCCAGTTCGAGGCCGCCGTATTTGAAGCGGAGCGCGAGCTCGTGTGCGCGGCTCCCCGTTACGACGAGGTGCTCGAGCGAGTCGACCAACGGCTCAAAGTCGACGTCCCAGATCCACGACACGTCCCGGCCGTCCGCGATGTCGTCGTTCAACGCGACGACGGCCACTCGTGGCGGGCGCCCGTCGACGAGCGTTCGGACTGCTTCGTTCGCGCCGGCGGGGTTCTTCACGAGCAGCATGAGCACCGAACGCTCATCGACGGTGATGCGCTCGAAGCGCCCGAACGAGGCGCGAAACCGGCCGAGGCCACCCCCGATCTCGTCGAGCGTCGCGCCGAGAACGAGAGATAGCGCTGCGGCCGCGAGCGCGTTGTACACGTTGTAGACGCCCGGGAGCGCGAGCGTGATCGTGCGCGTTCCGGCAGGTGTGGCGAGGTCGAATGTGCTTCCCTCGAGGCCGGAGAGCACGATCGACCGCGCCGCGACGTCGAGCTTCGGACGCGCGTTCCCGCAGGAACCGCAGCGGTAGGCGCCCAGGTGGCCGACGTACGCCTCCTCGTACGTGTAGGGCGTCCCGCACTCGACGCAGTATTTGGAGTCGGCCGCGTGGGGGAGACGCTCTCGGGCCGCTCCGGGATCGTCGAGGCCGAACCGGAGGACGTGCTGGCGGCCGCGGGCGAGGTTCGCGATCAGAGGATCATCGGCGTTCACGACGGCGGACGCGGCCGGGTCGAGCTCCGCGATCGCGACGCGCCAGCGCTCGGCGATGAGCTCGAGCTCGCCGTAGCGGTCGAGTTGGTCGCGGAAGAGGTTCGCCAGGCAAACCGCCCGCGGCCGGATCCGGCGAGCCACGTCGGGAAAGGCACCTTCGTCGACCTCGAAGAGTCCGAGATCAGCCCCCCGCTGCTCGAGCAGGGTCGAGGCGACGCCCGAGACGAGATTCGCGCCCGCGCGGTTGTGCGCGAGGCGGACGCGACGACCGAGAATCTCGGCGGTCATCGCGGCGGTCGTCGTCTTTCCGTTCGTCGCGCTCACGATCGCCGACCCGAGCGGCAGGCGCGCGGCGAGCGTCGCAACAGCGTCGGGATCGACGGCTGCCAGGATCTTGCCCGGAAGCGTCGTTCCGCCGCCCGCACCGGCGAGTCGCGACACCCGGCCCGCAAACCGCGCGACCGCGATCTCCAGCGCAAGCGGGACGGGCGGGCGCACCGCTCCCGAGTCTAGCGGCGGCCCGTCAAGTAACCCGGAAGGGGGAACGTGCGCGCCTCCCCCGGCGGAGGGATGTTCGGGCGTGGTGCGCGCCGTAGCGTCCATTCAGGCAATGCGGTCCGCGCTTTGCGCGCGGAAAGGAGACATTTAATGCGGCAAGACGGTAATCCGACCGACGGGATCAGGTCGAGCGCGCTGTGGGGTAAGCGCTCGAGTGGCTCCCGCTCGAGCGCGCTCTGGGGCAAGGGGGGCCGCGGCATCGCGACCGGTCTCTCGCTTGCCGTGGCGCTCACGATGCCCGCCGCGGGACTCGCGGGCAAGGATGCGGCGAAGCGCGGGAAGGGCAAGCGAGCGACGGCGGAGCAGCTCGAGGCGGGCGCGAAGCCGTTCGTGGCGCCGGACCTTCTTGCGCAGGCGAAACAGGCGCCGACGCGTCAGTTCGACGTCATCGTCCAGGGGACACTCGGCGAGTCGAGCCGTAAGGTGGAAAACAGGGTCAAGGGCGTCGGCGGCGGCGTGAAGAAGCGGTTCCGCTCGGTCAACGGCGTCGCAGCCCGCGTTCCGGGCTCGGCGATCCTCGGTCTCGCCAAGAACCCGCACGTCCTTTCCGTCACGCGCGATGCGCGGGTCAAGCTCGCGTCGTACTCGAGCGAGCAGCAATGGCCGTACGTCATGGAGCTCTCGAAGTTCTGGGACGGCATCAAGTCCGGTCTGAAGTCACCCACGATCGCGATCGTCGACTCGGGGATCGAAAAGTCGCGGAGCGACTTCGGCGGCCGCGTCGTCGCCGACGTGACCATGACGTCGCTCGCCCCCGACTCGCCTGGCGACGGCCGCGGCCACGGCACGTTCGTTGCCGGGATCGCGGCGGGGCAGCAGTCGAACTACACCGGCGGAGCTCCCAACGCGAAGATCGTGTCGATTGACGTCATGGACGACAGCGGCATGGCGATGACGAGCGACGTCATCGCGGCGGCTGACTGGATCTTGAGGAACAAAGACACCTACGGGATCCGGATCGCCAACTTCTCGCTCCACGCGGGCGTCGCCTCGAGCTTCATGTTCGATCCGCTCGACAAGGCGGTGGAGAAGCTCTGGTTCAACGGCGTCGTCGTGGTCGCGTCGGCGGGCAACTACGGTGTGAACGGCCAACCGAGCGGGGTTCCGACGCCGCCCGGAAACGACCCGTTCATCATCACGGTCGGCGCCGCCGACATCGGTGGGACGATGGGACTGTCCGACGACCTCGCGGCGCCGTGGTCGGCGTACGGCTACACGCTCGATGGCTTCGCGAAGCCCGACGTTGGTGCTCCCGGCCGCTACATCGTCGGGCCCGTTCCAGCGACCTCGACGCTTGTCGAAGAGCGGCCCGCCAGCGTGGTGTCAGGCGGTTACATGCGGCTCTCGGGCACCTCGTTCTCGGCGCCGGCCGTAACGGCGGCGGCCGCATACGTCCTCGCTGTCAATCCGACGTGGACTCCGGATCAGGTCAAGGGTGCCCTCATGGTGTCGGCGGCGGCGCCCCCGAACGCAGCCCCGCTCTCCGTCGGCGTCGGGGAGGTGAAGGCGGCCAAGGCGGCAAACGTCGCCAATCCGCCTAATCCGAACCTCGCGCTCAACAGGTTCCTCACGATGGACGCGAGCGGCGCTCCCGGTCCCGCCTTCGACGCGGCGAGCTGGGCGAGCACAGCCATGTCGGACGCCTCGTGGGCCTCGGCCTCCTGGGCGAGCGCATCCTGGGCCTCCGCCTCGTGGAGTGCGGCGTCTTGGGCGTCTGCGTCTTGGGCCTCCGCCTCGTGGGCGAGCGCGTCCTGGGCCTCGGCGGCCTTCGCCGACGCGTCGTGGGCCTCGGCCTCGTGGGCCTCGGCCTCGTGGGCGAGTGCCTCCTGGGCCGACAACGCGATCGGGGAGTGACTTGCGGTGGGTACTACATCTCGGCGGCTGACCGCCGTCTGCTCGGCTTGAAGTAGAAATGAGGAGGGAGTCCCGGGTCGAGCGAGCAAGACCCGGCCCGGTGTCGCTCTTATTCCCTTCCCGGCGCGCGGACCGATTGGCCGGACGACACCCACGAGGGACGAGGCCGGGGTCAAAGCCTCGGCCTCACCCATTCGGGGGAAATGACCGACGCCGCATCGGCATCCCTCCAAGGGGGGAGGCGCCGGCGGCGGCTCGCGTCGTTACGTTCCATTGGGATCCCTGCGGCCCGCGCGACGGCGTGGAGAAGGAGTAAACCTCGGGATGAAGCGTCACAGCAACCTCTTCGGCGACCGGGGTCCGTTCGCCCGATGACGGCTGTCCGTCTTGACCTGACGCGCGATCAGTCCACGGCTCCGGGCGAGCAGCCGCCGCAGGCGCAGCCGCTGGAAAAGCCCATGGGGCCTGAGCACGGGCTCCCGAGAAAGGCAGCTTTCTATCTCGTCGTCGTCGCGCTCGCTACGGGCGCGGCCGCGATCCCGCCGCTCTCGCACCTCGGCCCGCACACGCGCGGATGGACCACCTTCGCGATCCTCGGCGCCTGCGCCGCCGTCGCTCAGCTTTTCGTTGCACGGACGCCTCGGAACGCAGCTCGGTACTACACGACGATCGTCTTCCTCATCGCGGGCGTGCTCCTCCTGCCGCCCGAGCTCGTCGCACTGCTCGGCCTCGTGCAGCACGTTCCCGAGTGGCTGAAGATGCGGTACCCGTGGTACATCCAGAC
>JALZEM010000322.1 GCA_030862005.1 Actinomycetota bacterium
CGAGCTCGGGATGCTCGAGCACGACCTCGGGGACGAAGGCTCCCGCCTGCAGGTAGCCGCGTCGCTCGATCTCGAACAGGTAGCCCTCGGCGCAGATGACGGGCCCCTGCTCGAGGCGCTCCAGCAGGCCGGCCTTCGTTTGCGTCGCGCTCTCGCTCAAGGCAGTTCCCCTTTCTGGTGCAGGTATGACAACAGCAGTTGCCAGTATCGTTACGGAAAGCGGAGATGGCTGCAACGGAAACCTCCTCCGGCCGATCGGAAGAGCGCGTCTCGGACGCATACGGTCGGCTACGGGATCGGCTGGACGCGAACGAGCCCGTGATCCTCGACGGCGGCAACGCAACCGAGCTGGAGCGGTCGCAGGCCGGAGAGCTACGGAACTCGGACAAGGGCCTTTGGGGCACGGGCGCCCTCTATCACGCGCCGTATGCGGTGCTCGACGTGCACCGCAGGTACGTGGCGGCGGGCTGCGACGTGATCTCCACGAACACGTGGGCGATCCTCGCGGCGGCCGAGCTGGAGGCGGGCGGCCTGGTCACGAGAAGCGGGATGACGCACTGGATGGACGTCGCGCGCCTCGGTGAGAGGCTCGCACGGCAGGCCGTCGATGAGGCGGGTCGGAAGGATTCGTGCGCGGTCGCCTTCAGCGTAAACGGCGACGTCGAGAGCGAGGAGCGGCTCGAGACGCTCCGCCTCCTCACTCGGGTGTTCGAGGAGAGCCCTCCGGATCTCATCCTCATGGAGACGATGTCCCTCATCCGCGACGAGCTCACGTTTCCCGCCGTCGAGCTCATGCTCGAGACGGGGCTCCCCGTCTGGCTCAGCTTTCGCCGGTGCCGCCACGGCGTCTGCGGTGTCTACGGCCAGCACTGGGGCGGCCCGGAGGGAGACCTCTTCGGCCGCGCGGCCCAGCGGTTCGAGTCGCTCGGCGTGTCCGCCCTTCTCATCAACTGTCTCCCGCCGGACCACGTCGAGGGGATGCTCCCGTGGCTCCGCGACTTCACCGACCTGCCCCTCGGCGTCTACCCCAACCTCGGGTACTTCTCGGATTCCGGATGGCGCTTCGACGAACGCGTCGGCCCGGACGAGTTCGCCGAGCGTGCGCTGCGGTGGCGCGAGCAGGGCGCCCAGATCGTCGGCGGCTGCTGCGGCACGTCGCCGGCCCACATCGAGGCCGCGCGGCGCCGGCTCGCAGGCACGAAGCCCGGACATCCGCGGAGCGAGCCCCTCCCGCCTGCTGAGACGAGGACCGTCGCCGCCCGCCCGCCGCGGCCGTGGGCGGACGAAGAAGGGCGGACGCTCTACCCGCTCCCGTTCCCGGAGCTCGCCTTCGACCCCGACGTGTTCGTGCCGACCGTCGGAAGCCTCCTCGTTTGGAAGCACCTGCTCGAGAAGCGTGTCGGCGAGGGAAAGCGCTGCCTCGACGTCGGATGCGGAAGCGGCCTTCTTGCCGTCCAGCTTGCCCTGAACGGCGCCGCTCACGTGCACGCCGTCGACATTCAGCGGAAGGCCGTCGCGAACGCGCTTGCCAACGCGTTCCGAAACGGAGTCGCCGACCGCGTCAGCGGCGCGGAGCTCGACTTGTACATGGTCGAGCCGGAGGAGCGCTACGACGTCGTGGTCGCAAGCCTCTACCAGATGCCGGTGGATCCGTTCGAGCAGTTCACGGGCCATCGGCCGCTCGACTACTGGGGGCGGAACCTCGTCGACCACCTGATCGGGCTGCTCCCACGCCTCCTCGCCGCCGACGGTGTCGCGCTCGTGATGCAGCTTTCGATTCTGAGCCAGGTCCAGACGGCGGAGCTCCTCGAGCGCGAGGGCCTCGAGGGGCGCGTGATCGACTTCGGATTCTTCCCGTCCACGCCTGTCTTCGAGCAGAACCGGACGCAGATCGACCGCGTCGAGGAGCTCTCAGACGCCTACCACCTGGCGCTCGGCGACCAGGACGTCATGGTCGCCTACCTCCTGGAGATCACGCGGCGGCGCGACGGCTCGCGATGACTGCGGAGAGCTCGACAAGCCTTCGGCGCGGCCTTGCCGTCCTCTTCGCGCTCGCCGGCGACGAGGCCGTGCGCAGCGGTGGCCTCGGCGTCACACGAGTCGCCGAGCTGATCGGTCGCGAGAAGAGCCAGGTCTCGCGCACGCTCAAGATCCTCGCCGAACATGGCGTCGTCGACCGCAACGCGAAGACGCTCGCGTACCGCCTGAGCTGGCGCTTTCTGACGCTCGCGGCGCAGGCAGGCGAGCAGCGGCTGCTCGAGCAGGGGCCGGGCGTCCTTCGCGGGGTGGTCGCCGAGCTCGGGGAGCGGGCGCACCTTTCGGTGCTCCACGCCGCCGAGGTTTTGACCGTCCTCTCGGAATCGCCGCCGCACGCGGTTCAGGCCGC
>JALZEM010000182.1 GCA_030862005.1 Actinomycetota bacterium
TTGGGTGAGCCACCTAGCCCAACCACTCGAGCGCTGTCGCGAGCCGGCCGACCTCGGCTTTCAGCATGCGAACGGTGACCCGCGGATACGCGACGAGAAAATCCTCGACCTCGCTGCCCGGGATCACGAGGCACCGAAGCGGCGAGGCCGCAACGACATCGGCGGTGGGGGGCGTGCCGAGGAGAGCGGAGACTTCCCCGAAGAACTCGCCGCGGGCAAGGCGAGTGCGCTCGGTTCCGTGGATCGCGATGAACGCCTCGCCGTCGAGGATGACGTACAGGTTCGAGCCCGAGAACCCCTGCCGAAGAACGCGTTGGCCTTCGGGAAAGAGCTCCTCGTCGTAGGTGTGCGCGAGCGCCTCGTGCTGGGGACGGGAGAGGTCGGCGAAGAGCGCGAGCTGGCCCAGGCGTTCGATCACGTCCTCTCCGTGCGCCATCGGATCGAAGGCTACGTCGTCACGACCTACAAGTCGAGATCGCGAGCGGCGAAGAAGATCGCCTCGGAGAACGTCGGAAAGGGTTGAATCGTGTCTCGGAGGACGTCGATCGGAACCTCCGCGCGCACGGCGAGCGTCAGCTGCCCGAGCCACTCGCCGGCTTCTGGCCCGACCACGACCGCGCCCACGAGGACACGCCGCCCGCGATCGGCGAACAGCTTCACGAAGCCCGGCTTCTTCGGGCGGTAGTACGTCGACGAGCGTGACGTGGAGGCGAGCGGGAACGTCGTGACGACGGCGCCGTCGCCGGAGAGGTCGCCGACGCTCGCGATCTGGGGGTCCGTGAAGATGACGGCCGGGATCGCGCGGTAGTCGGCCCGAGCGTCGAGGCCGGCGACGTTCGCGGCCGCGACGCGCGCCTGGTATTTGCCCACGTGCGTGAAGAGCGCGACGCCGGTGACGTCGCCCACGGCCCAGACGCCGGCGCCTGCGCGCAGCCGGTCGTCGACGGCGATCCCTCGCCTCTCCAGCGTCACCTCGAGCTCCTCGAAGCCGAACCCCTCGACGTTCGGTCTCCGCCCGGTCGCGATCAAGAGGTGGGACGCGTCGACGGGGTCCTGGCCTTCGATCTCGAGGCGGAAGCGCGACCGCGCGCCGTCGACGGCGGTCGTTCTCGCGCCGAGCCGGACGTCGACGCCCTCGTCGCGAAGAACCTCGGCCAGCGCGTCGCCCGCCTCCGAGTCGACGCGCGGAAGGAGGTGGGCGCCGCTCTGGACGAGGGTCACGCGCGAGCCGAGTCGCCCGTAGAACTGCGCGAGCTCGCAGCCGACTGCGCCGCCGCCGACGATCGCGATGCTCTCGGGAACTTCGCTCGCGCTCGTTCCCTCACGACTCCCCCAGTAGTCGAGCCCGTCGAGGCCTTGGACGCGCGGCGCGACGGGAAGCGACCCGGTTGCCACGAGGAGTGCGCCGTACTCGAGGTCGAGCTCGCCGACCCGAACGAGACCGGGCTCGACGACGGTTCCCTCACCCCGCACAAGCTCGACGTCCTTCGCCTCGAGCCACTCTGCCTGGCTCGTGTCGTCCTTGCCCGCGACCTGGTCGCGCCACCAGAAGATGCGGGCGACGTCGACACCGTTCAGCGCCTCGGCCGCTCCGGGAGCGACGCGCGCGCGAAAGAGCACTTCGAGCGGGCGCAGGAGCGTCTTCGACGGGATGCAGGCCCAGTAGGAGCACTCGCCGCCGACGAGGTCGCGCTCGACGAGCGTAATCGGCACCTCCGGATCGTGTCGCCGAAGCGCCGCGGCGAAGCTCTCGCCGGCGACGCCGCCTCCGAGGACGATGACTCGACGCGCCATCAGTACGGGAAGGGAAGGAAGGCGACGGCGTCGCGCATCGCATCCAACAACGGATCGGCGGCGACGAAGCTTCCGACGGTGACGACGAGCGCGGTGAGGACGGTGGCGGAAAGAGCCGCGTCGCGGGGAGGCGACCCACCTGCGGGGGCGACGCGCGGCTCAGGGGCGCGCATCCACATCGCCGCGACTACACCGAGGTAGTAGTAGATCGAGATGACGGTCGCGACGACGCCCACGATCACGAGCCACGTCCACCCGCGTTCGTACGCCGCCGTGAAGGCATAGAACTTCCCGAGGAAGAGACCGGCGGGTGGGAGGCCGATGAATCCGAACATGAAGACCGTCATCGCCGCGCCGAGGAACGGGCGCTCCCAGAAGAAGTTCGCGAGGTTCGACATCGTGACGGGCCGGGCGAGCTCGCGCTCGCGTGCCGCGACGATCGCGAAGGCACCGATGCTCATGGCCGCGTACGCGATCAGGTAGTAGAGGAGCGCATAGCCCCCGCGCTCGTTTCCGGCCGCGATCGGGATGAGGAGGAACCCGGCGTGAGAGACGCTCGAGTACGCGAGCAGGCGCTTCACGTCCGTCTGGACAAGCGCGGCGAGGTTCCCCCACGCGAGCGACACGGCCGCGATCACGGCGAGCGCGATCGTCCAGAGGTCCGCCTCGTTCGGAAATGCCGTTACGAGGACCCGGAGCGTCAGGATCAGCGCCGCGGCTTTCGTCGCGGCCGACATGAACGCGGTCACGGGCGTGGGGGCGCCCTCGTAGACGTCAGGCGTCCACATGTGGAACGGTGCGGCCGAGACCTTGAACGCCAGCCCGACGAGGATCATCGCGAGCCCGGCGACGAAGAAGAAATTGTCGGCGTCGCCGGCGTTCCGCGCGATCTCCTCGAACTCGAGCGCCCCGGTCGCGCCATAGACGAGGGCGCTGCCGAAGAGGAGGATCGCGGACCCGAAGCTTCCGACGATGAGGTACTTGAGCCCGGCCTCGAGCGAGCGGAGGCGCTCGACGCCGATCGCCGTGAGGATGTAGAGCGCGATCGAGAACCACTCGAGACCCAGGAAGAGGGTCATGAGGTTGTTGGCGGCGACGAAGAACGTCATCCCCGCGACCGCGGCGAGTAGAAGCGCGTAGTACTCTCCGGCACGCTCGTCGTCGCTCTCGACGCGGCTTTCGGGCGCGCGCCGCTCCCAGAACGAGACGCCGACGGCGAGGAGCCCCGCGCCCGCGACGAGGATCTGGCCGATCTCGGCGAGGCGGTCACGGCGAATGGAGTCCGCGATGATCGCGCGTCCGTCGTCGTCGAGGCCGTAGAGGATCGCGGCTGCGACCGCCGCGGCCACGAACGCGAGCGCCGCGACCACGGAAGAGAACGCGCGGCGCCACGTGCGCGGGAGGAAGAGCGCGCCGAGGAGGACGAACGCCGACGCCCCGAGCAGGATCAGCTCGGGCGAGAGGGCGGCCCAGTCGACTCCGGGATTTCGGAAGGGCTCTTCCATCATCAGTCAGCCTGGAATTGGGCGTTGACGGTCTCGGCCGGCTCGCCTCCGAAGACGTGGTCGGTGATTCCCGCCGGCCAGAACGAGAGGGCGAGCAGGCAGGCGACGAGCGTCCCGACCACCGTCACCTCCGTCGGGCGGAGGTCGAGCGACTCCGGGTGGACGGCCGTCCCGACGTCCTGATGCAGGACGGCGGAGATGAGACGCAGCATGTACATCGCGGCGAGGACGATCGCGCCCGCGCCGG
>JALZEM010000201.1 GCA_030862005.1 Actinomycetota bacterium
CTGCGGCCGCCCGCAAGGCGCCCGCGAGCCGCCGCGCGGCCGGTCGTCGTCGGGGATCCCGCTCGAGCATCCGGTGGACGAGGGCGCAGAGCTCGGTCGGGAGGTCGGGACGCGTGCGGCCGAGGGGTGGAGGGCCGCTCGAGATTCGCCGCGCGGTCTCGACGGGCGACGGGCCAGCGAACGGATGCCACCCCGCTAGCGCCTCCCACAGGATCACGCCTACGGCCCAGACGTCCGCCGCCCCGGAGACTGGCTCGCCCTCCAGCCGCTCCGGGGCGACGTAGGCGAGCGTCCCCGGGACGTCGCCCGCCGCGGTCAGCGTGTCCGCGTCATCGACGTGCGCGAGCCCGAAGTCGAGAAGGCGGACGCGAACGTCGTCGCCTTCCTCGAGCATGACGTTCGAGGGCTTTACGTCGCGGTGGACGACGCCCTTCCCGTGCGCGTGGGCGACTGCCTCGAGCACCTGCGCGGCGGCCTCGACTGCGGCCTCGTCGCCCAGTTCACCCGCGCGCAGCGCCTCGCGGAGGGTCCTCCCGCGCACGTACTCGTATGCGACGTACACGTGGCCGTCGTCGCGGTGGAAGTCGAGCGCGCGGAGGCAGCGGCGGTGGCGAAGGCGTGCAGCCGCCTCGACCTCGCGCTCGGCCCTCGAGCCGGCGTTCCCCTCCCGCCGGACGACCTTGAGCGCGACCTCACGCGAAGCCTGCTCGTCGCGCACGAGCCACACGGATCCGGAGCCGCCGCTTCCGAGCGGACGGAGCGGCCGGTAGCGCCCGAGGACGAGAGCTACCTCGCCGGCGGGCGCCTCGTTCGAGGCGACGGCATCGCGCATTCCTCGGTGGTCTTGGCGTCCCTGCGGCAAAGTCCTGCTAACGCCGGGAAATGGCCGACCGGGGTGTTAGACTCGCCGGACGTTTGGACGTTTAGAGGTTCCGTGTTCGAGCGCGACCGAACCGACACCGACGCCATCGAGTTCGACTTCTTCGACGACGCTCCTACGACGGAGGCGGCGAGAGAGACGGCTCCGCCGCGACGACGGAGGCGGCTTCCGACGCGGCCTCCGACGGGGACGGGCGGGCCGCTCGTTCGCCTCGGGGCGCTCATCGTCGGCGCAATCCTCTTGACCGTCGTCCTCGTCCTCTGGGCGAACAGCTGCCGCGAGGGACAGCGGAGGGACGCGTATCGTCACTACATGGACACGGTCGCGAAGGTCGGCGGCGACTCGCAGCGGATCGGCCGCGACTTCAACAGCCTCCTCTTCTCGGCCGGGATCCAGGTCGACGACCTGCAAAAGGGAGTGGACGGCCTGCGCCAGGCGCAGGTCCAGACCGTCGAGCGGGCCCAGGAGCTCGATCCACCCGGCCCGCTCCGCGAACAGCACGAAAGCCTGGTCGAGGCTCTCCAGCTTCGGGTCAGCGGGCTCAACGGCCTCACGCGCGCCTTCACGCAGATCACGGACACACGGAACTCGCAGGTGGCCGGCGAGGCCCTCGCCGAGCAGTCGAACCGCCTCGTCGCGAGCGACGTCCTCTACGACGACTTCTTCAAGGTCGGGTCACAGGACGCCATGGAGGAGGAGGGGATTCGCGGGGTACCGGTGCCGGACTCGAACTTCGTTGCGAACCTCGATCTCGGGAGCCCGAGCTCGTGGAAGCTGATCGTCGACCGGCTGACGAAGCCGGTGGCGGCCGGCGGCCTCCGCGGGAACCGCATCGAGGGCGTGCGCGTGCTCCCGGCTCGGACGCAACTCTCGCCGAGCGAGGAAAACACGGTCAAGGCGTCCGACCGCCTCGCCTTCGAGGTGCTCGTGAACAACAGCGGCGAGTCGCAGGAGACGCAGGTCAAGGTCAACCTGACGATCCAGCAGAGCCCCGACCCAATCCGGCAGGAGGAGCAGATCGACTCGATCAATCCCGGCCAGACAAAGTCGGTCGTCTTCCGCGAACTCGGCCAGGTCTCGTTCGGGTCGAACACGATCCTCAAGGTGACGGTGGAGCCGGTCGCGGGCGAGAAGAACACGAACAACAACAGCGCCGAGTACGTCGTCATCTTCACGTTCGGGTAGCGAGCGTGCCCGGGGCCGAGATCGTCGCCTGGATCGCCATCGCCGCGGCCGCGGCGGCATTGCTCGCGCTCGCGCTGGCGCTCGCCTTTTACCTGAAGCTTCGGCGCGTCCGGAAGGCGCAGGTCGTCATGCTCGGGGCCGGGAAGGACGACCTGGTCGACTTCGCCGTCTCGCTTCAGGGACGGATCGACGACCTCCACCGCGCGGTCGACGAGGTCGCGGCTGCGCTCTCGCGCCTCGACAAGCGGATCGACGGGTGCCTCTCGCACACCTCGATCGTCCGGTACGACGCATACGAAGATGCCGGCGGTCATCAGTCCGCTTCGCTCGCGTTCCTCGACGCGGCTCGGTCCGGCATCGTCGTCAGCGCGATCCAGGGACGCGACTATGCGCGCATCTACGTGAAGGAGCTCGATCGCGGCCGCCCATCCGTTGCCCTCTCGCCCGAGGAGCAGGAAGCGGTCGATCGCGCGATGGCCGTGTCGTGAGCGGCCGGTCCGGAACGGCGCCGGGCCCGTCGAGCTCGCGCGCCGGCGAGCTTCCGCAGGGATGGCGGCTCGAGCGGCGGGCCGAGATCTCGCAGGGCGACATCGCCTACGACATCTTGGGCGAAGGACCGCCCGTCCTGCTCGTGCACGGGACGCCGAGCTGGTCGTACCTGTGGCGCAACGTCGCCCCCGCGCTCGCAGGCAGCTTCTCCGTCTACATCTTCGACCTCCCGGGCTACGGAGACTCGTTTGCGCCGCCGGAGGCCGACCTGTCGCTCGCGAGCCACTCGACGGCGCTCGTCGAGCTCCTCGAACACTGGGGCCTCGCGAACCCAGCGGTCGCGGGCCATGACATCGGCGGCGGGATCGTCCTTCGGACCCACCTGATTCACCGCCGCGCGTTCGAGCGGATCGCCCTCGTCGACGCCGTCGTGCTCACTCCATGGATCACACCGACGACGCGCCACATCCAGGAGCATCTCGAGGCATACCGGACGATGCCGCCCCACATCTTCGAGCAGATCGTGGCGACGCATCTCGGGACGGCGGTCCACCGTGGGTTCGATGCCGAGACCCTCGCTGCCTACCTGCGCCCGTGGCAGGGAGAGGACGGCCGGGCGGCATACCTGCAGAAGGTCGAGCGCTTCGACGAGACGGACACGACCGAGTTCGAGGATCTCCTCGGAACCATCCGGGTTCCCGTCCAGATCGTCTGGGGCGAGGCGGACGCGTGGCTCGACCCCCGCTTCGCTACCCGCATCCGCGATCTCATCCCGGGCGCCGAGGTAACCTCGATCCCGCACGCGGGCCACTTCGTGATGGAAGATGCCCCGGCCGAAGTCGCACAGACGCTCGACGACTTCTTCAGGCGATGACCTACCGCAAAGCCGACATCCGGCCTCTCCAGCCCGATGACGAGGCGCTCCTATTCGGTCTCGCGAACCTCGATCGCGGCGCCGACGAGCGGACGCTCGCGGTCCTCGAACGGGAAACCGTCTTCGTCGCCGAGGTCGAGGGCGCGCCGGCCGGTTACGTCGCCCTCGAGGACGAGGAGGAGCACATCCGCGTCGACCAGCTCTTCGTGAGCCCCGACCACGAGGCCGAGGGCGTCGGCCGCCAGCTCCTCGAATACGCAGAGGGGTACGCGATCTGGCGGCGTGCGCGCTCGCTCCGCGTCGTCGTCTCGGAAGGAGACCGGAGGGCCGTCGCGTTCTACCGCGGCCGTGGGTTCGTCCCGGTCGAGGAAAATCTCTTCCAGCTCGTGCTTCCGGAGCCCTAGCGGCGTTCTCTTCTGGCTAGGATTTTTCCGGGATGGGTCACGTCCTCGTCTTGAACGCGAGCTACGAGCCGTTGAACGTCTGCTCGGTCCGGCGTGCGCACGTGCTCGTCTTCAAGGGGAAGGCCGAAGTGATCGAGGACGCGGGGAAACCGCTTCGCTCGGCCGCGGCCGAGTTCGTCTGGCCGCACGTGATCCGGCTCCTCCGGTACATCCGCGTGCCGAGATCCGTGCAGCGAAAGATCTCGCGCCGAGCGCTCTTCGCGCGCGACAAGTGGCGGTGCCAGTACTGCGGAACCGACGGCGGGAAGCTGACGCTCGACCATGTCGTCCCGCGGAGCCGAGGTGGTGACTCGAGCTGGGAGAACGTCGTCACTTCCTGCGCGCCGTGCAACCTGCGCAAGGGGAACCGCACGCTCGAAGAAGCGGGCATGCGCCTGCACGCGCATCCGCGCCAGCCTCCGCCGGCCCTCTTCGTCACGCTTGCGGCGCCGCGGATCCCTGACGGCTGGCATCCGTACCTAACCGCGCTGGCCTGAGCTCGGGCGGCGTCGCACCTGCGCCTCGCTCCGCGAGGGACAAGGGCCGCTCGGTCCGTGCCAGCGTGGGCGGCGCGGGCGACCGCCCGGACCGCCTGGCCACCTGGACGCCACCGGTCTTGTCTAGTACGCTAGACGGAGCGTGCTCGACGCAGAGATTCTTCGCGCCGCGGTCGAGGCCCGCGATCGCCTCGTGGATCTTCAGCACGAGGTCGAGCGGACGCGTACCGAGTACCACCACGCGATCAGGCGGCTCAACGCCGCCGGCGGATCGTTTCGCGAGATCGCCGACAACCTCGGGCTCAGCCATCAGCGCGTCCATCAGATCGTCGACGCGGGCGCGAGCGAAGAGGTTACGGCCGAGACATGCGAGACATTCCTCCAGCGGCTTCTGCGGAGGCGGCGACGGTCCGGCGCGCAGCCGTTTCACCGCTTCACCTCGCGCGCGCGCGAGCTGGTCGTTCATGCGCAGGAGGAGGCCCACGCGCTCGGCCACAACTACGTGGGAACCGAGCACCTGCTGCTCGGCCTGCTGCGCGTCGAGGACGCCGTGGCCGCGAAGGCCCTTGCCTCGGTCGGCGTCGAATACGACGCCGTTCGCGCCGCGGTCGAAGAGATCGTCGGCCGCGGGAGGGGCACGCTCGCAACCGGTCGGCTGCCGTTCACGCCGCGGAGCAAGAAGACGCTCGAGCTCGCCCTGCGCGAGTCGCTCGCGCTGAAGCACAACTACATCGGGACGGAGCACATCCTCCTCGGCCTCGCGCGCGAGAACGAGGGCGTGGCCGCGCAGATCCTCAGCGATCTCGGCGCCGATGCTGCCGCCGTTCGGGCAGCCGTGATCGGCAGGCTCGCGGCGTAGAACCCATCCGAAGCGTCCTCTATACTCCAACTGTCGATTGAGGCGACGAGGCCTCGGGCGAGTGCCCGGGGCTTTTTGCGTTTAAGGAGGCGCACATGGCGATGGTCGAAAGTCGAGGCAGGGCGACAAGCGAGCCGAGCGCACGGCGCGAGATCCTCGGGCGGATCGAGAGTGAGAACGTGAAGTTCATCCACCTCTGGTTCACCGATCTCGAGGGCCA
>JALZEM010000244.1 GCA_030862005.1 Actinomycetota bacterium
AGGCGTTCGGCGTTCCGCCCGAGAGGCTCGCCGTCGTGCCGCATCCCATTGCCTCCGCGGACGGCGCTGCCCGCGAGATCGGCGACCCGGTTCGATTCGGCTTCGTCGGCAACATCGCGCCGGCGAAAGGTGTGCACCTCCTCTGCGATGCGTTCTCGCGCGTCCGGGGCGATTCGGTTCTTCGGCTCTTCGGGGGAACGCCCGACAACAGCTACTTTCGCCGCCTCCGTCCATACCTCAACTCACGGGTGACGTATGAGGGCGCATTCGACCAGTCGAGCCTCAGCGAGGTCTACGGCGCGATCGACGTCGTGGTCATCCCCTCGCTCGTGGAGGAATCGTTCTCGCTCGTGGCGTCGGAGGCGCAGGAGCACGGCCGACCCGTGATCGCTGCGGCAACCGGCGCGCTTCCCGAGGTCGTCGACCACGAGCGGAACGGCCTTCTCGTCCCGCCGGGCGATGTTAGCGCCCTCGCGGCGGCGATCGCGCGCTGCCAGGATCGCACGGAGGTGGAGCGGATGGCCGCCGTCGCGAGGAGCCCGGCTGACGCGTCCGCCTATGCAGGGAAGATCGAAGAGATCTACCGACTCGTCACAGCACGCGCCGCACGAGCGACCAGTACGCCCTGAGGATCGGGTTCGCGAGCGCGACAACGCGCGGGGCGGCGATGACCCGAGGGTCCAGCGGGACCTCGAGGAGGTCGACTAGATCGCGGTCCGGCACGCGCCGCGCCCGCTGCGTCTCGCGGCGCAGTCGGACGAGCGTGCGCGCGTTCCGGAGGCACCAGCCCCACCCGCGCGTCTTCTCGCCGAGCCATCCCTGACGCCAGGCCACGAGCGCGAGCCCGAGCTCGGCGACCGTGAGGATCGGCGCAAGTACGAGGAGAAGCCGGGCCGAGCAGTTGCAGAAGAGGACGGCGAGACGGTTCCGCTCGATGTAGTAGAGCTTCTGCCGCGTCATCTGCGTCGAGTAATCGTGGTAGACGTCGGCGGCCGGCTGGACGACGACGCGAAGCCCGGCTTGCCGGACGCGCCAGCCCAAGTCGACGTCTTCCTGGTACAGGAAGAGCTCCTCGCGGAACCCGTCGAGCGCGCGGAAGAAATCGGCTCGGATCGCGATCGCGGCGCCGCTCGGAAAGGCGACGTCGCGGAGCTCAGTCGCGTCGTTCGCACGTTCGCGGTGGTCGCCGACCCAGGCGAGGCCGCTGATGTGGAGGACGTTCCCGGACGTGTTCAGAAGCTCGGGCTCACGGAGGAGCCGGAGCCGCGCCTGCGCGATCCCGATCGACGGATCCTCAAGCGTCGCGGCGAGAGCCGCCAGCGCACCTTCCGCCACGACCGTATCCGGGTTGAGGAAGACGAGGATGTCCCCCGTCGCGGCGGCCGCGCCAAGGTTGCAGCCGGCGGGGAAGCCGAGGTTCCGCCCGGGCGAGAGCACCTTGAGCCGTTCTAGGGGCGCGGACGCGAGGTCGGGCGCGTCCGAGCCGTTGTTGACGACAACGACCTCGAGGCTCGGCACGTCCTGGCGGGCCAGCGACTCGAGACACTCGAGCAGGATCGGTTCGGAGTCGTATGCGACGATGACGAGCGAAATCGTCGCCGTCGCCGCGAGAGTGGCGCCGGTTTGCCCAGCGGGCGTCGTTCCTTCAGCCGCAATGGTCACGCCCCATGGATCGGCCTCGCCGCGGGGGCGCTTGAGCGTGCCGGCGCGTCAGAAGAGCCGGATGCAGCTGTTTACGATGAGCGTGAGGATGAGCGAGAGCGCGAGCGACATGACGAGGCGGCCGGGGGAGCACCCGTAGACCTGGACCCGCCCGTAGACGTGGACGCGCCCGAACGGGATCGCCGCTCGTCCGCGTGAAGAACGTCGGCTTCGTCGCCACCGGCGATCACCCACGAGGCGACCGTGACCGCCGTCAGCGTCGCCGCGAACACCCAGAACGCGGTCGTCTTGAACGCCTGCTTTCCCTCCGTCGTGAGGCGCCGGGGCACGATCCCAGCCGCCGCCCCAGCCTCCACGCATTCCTCCCCCACGCGTGCGGCGTTCGGCGCGCGCTCCGGATCGAGAACCATTTTCCCCCCTCTGCCTTCGTTTTCGGACGCCCCGTCTTACCCCGTGCGGCGGCCAAACGCCGGCTCCCGAGAGCGCCCCCATCGCGTCGGTGACTGTCACCGGGACAGTCACCACGGTGCGGGGCGACGCGCGAGACAGCTGCGTGCTTCAGCGGTCCGCTCACGGTGCCGATACGTCCCGCATGAACGCCCGTCCCGCCGCAGTCGCGGACGTGCGCGAGGCCGCCCCGCCCGAGCCCGAATTCGCCCCGTCGCCACGGCCCGAACCCACGCGACGCCGGATCGGCCCGAAGCTCGTCCTGGCCGCGCTCTTCGTCGCCTCCGCGGCATACCACGCGCTCCAGTCGCGCTTCCACCTCACGCCGGCGATTTTCACGGACGAGCTCCTACACGCGAAGCTGGCTCAGTCCTTCGCGGCGGGGGACGGGTTCTCCCTCCGCGGTGAGCCATTCTTCTTCCCATCCGCACTGCCCGCGCTCTTGCAGGCGCCCGCGTGGCTCGCGGACAGCACGCCGCTCGCCTACGCGCTCGCAAAGATCACGAACGCGCTCGTCATGAGCGCGGCGGTCTTTCCCGCCTACTGGCTCGCGCGCGCGCTCGTTCGGCCCTCGTACGCGGCCGCGACCGCAGCCGCCGCGGTCGCGGCACCCGCCATGCTCTACCACTCGTACCTCGTCTCGGAAGCGCTCGCCTATCCCGTCTTCTTCTTCACGCTCGGCGTGATGGTGCGCGCGCTCGGACGGCCTTCGCCGCGCCTCGGGCTCGCGGTCCTCGGCGTTTCGGCGCTCGCCGTCGGGACGCGGACCCAATTCGTCGCCCTTCCGCTCGCCTACGCGATCACCGTATTCGTCGCCGGGCGCGGCGAGCTCCGCCGCCACGCGCTCACCCTCGGTGGACTGGCGGCATTCGGCGTCGTCGGCCTCGCCCTGGGCGGGGCCGCGCTCGGCCCCTACGCGGATGCTGCGGCCCTCGAGTACCCACCGATGGAGGTCGTCCGGTGGAGCGCCCTCACCGCGGTTCTCCTTCCGTTCGCCGCAGGGGTGTTCGTCGTTCCCGGCGCGCTGTTCGGCCTCGGGTATGCAATCGCGCGCCCGCGCGTGTGCGCGGAGGCGCCCTTCGCCGTTCTCCTCGCGGCCATCGCGGCCGTCTTCCTCGTGCAAATCGGGCTTGTCGCGGCGGGGGACTCGCAGCGCCCGCTCGAGCGGTACGCGATCTACCTCGCGCCGCTGCTCTTCCTCGCGTTCCTTCTCTACGTCGAGCGCGGGGCACCGCGGCATCGCGCGTATGCGGCGGTCGCGCTCGCCCTCGGGTCGCTCTCGTGGCTCGTCCCCTTCCCGTCGCTCGCGGACTTCCGCTTCTCCTTCGACTCGCCGGTTCTTGCGGCGTACGGCCAGATCGCCGTCTGGATCGGCCATGCGAACGCGGCAACCGTTTTCGCCGCGGTCCCACTTCTCGCGGCTGCGGCACTCGCGCTCCGACCGCTCCGTCGGCGAGCCGTGCACCTCTTCGCCGGGGCCACGATCGCCCTCCTCTTCGCTTCAGGCCTCGCCGCCTACGCCGGCGACCACGCGATGACGCGCCGCACGTTGGACACGTGGAGCGCCGAGCGGCCCGACTGGCTCGACCGGCTCGGCGTCGGACGCGCCGACTACCTCGCGCTCCCTGGCGGCTCTCCGCACTACGGCTGGGTGTTCGAGGCGTGGAACCGGGACTTCGGCCGCCCGATCCGGCTCGAGGTCGAACGGCCGCGCTTCGAGCTCCCCGGCGCGGCGCGGGCGGACGTCCGCGGTGACGGCGTCCTTCTCGTCGACGGCCGCCCGGCAGACCCGGGCCTGCTCGTCGTGAACGACTACGCCTCCCAGATCGAGCTCGACGGCGAGGTCGTCGCCGCGCCCAGCGAGAGCCTCACCTTGTACCGCGTGCCCGCATTCGCCCGCGTTCGGTCGCTTGCGACGGGAGTCTTCTTCGACCGCTGGGCGGGTCAGCTCATGCGCTTTCGCGTTTGGCCCGGCAGGCGCGTCGCGGGCTTCTACCGGATCGAGCTCGAGCTTCCGACGGGCATGCGGGCGCGGGAGATCAGGGTCGCGGTCGACGGAGGCGCGACGAAGACGGCCCGGCTCGAGCCCGGCGGCTCAGCGACCGTGGAGCTTCGGGCGACCGGCGGCGACCACGGGCCCCTGCCCAGCCTGCGCCTCGTGGCGAGCACGGGCGACCTCGTCGAGGCGGCGACGCCCAACCCGCGCGTCGTCTCCGTGCGCGTGCGGCGGCTCGAGTTCGTCAGCCTCACGCCGGCCCCGAAGCTCAGCCTCTAGCAGCGCGAGCCGCTGGGCGAGGATCGTGTTCTCGTCCGAGAGGCGCGAGACCACCGTCGAGAAGTGCAGGAGCAAGACGACGACGAAGATCGCCGCGGCGACGAAGAGCGCCGAAGGCGCGTAGTGGATTCCGACGAGTCCCGCGATCGTGTCGACACCGCCGCGCCACAGCGAGAGACCGAGCATCACGACCGCCGTGAAGAGCCAAAGGAGCGCGTACCGCTCGCGCAGGCGCCGGCTCCGAATGAGCTCGAGGACGACGAGGAATAGGACGAACGAGACGACCGCCGCGACGATCGAGACGCGAAGCGGCGTCACGCGTCCACTCCAAGAGGACGCCTGAAGAGCCCGACGAAGAGCGCGAGCGACACCTTGACCATGTAGTAGACGGACCGGAACGCGGTGATCGAGGAGCGGCCGGCGGCGCGCTGTCGCATCGAGACCGGGATCTCCACGAGACGGAGCTGCCGCTTGACGACGATGACCGTCGTCTCGACCTCCGGATAGTCGTGGGGGTAATCCGCCGCGAAAAGCGCGATGGCGCGCCGGTTCGCCGCGCGGAACCCGGAGGTCGTGTCCGTCACGGACTGGCCGACGAGGAACGAGATCGTGCGCGCGAACAGGCGGATTCCGAGGCGGCGGAACACGGGCGCGCGGTACGTGCACGCACCGGCGAAGCGCGATCCGACGACGAGGTCGGCCTTGCCTGCCAGCAGCGGCGCGAGCAGAGCGCCGAGCTCCCGCGGGTCGTGCTGGCCGTCACCGTCGATCTGAACGGCGACGTCGAACCCGCGCTCGTCGGCGTAGCGATACCCGGTCTGCACGGCGCCGCCGATCCC
>JALZEM010000252.1 GCA_030862005.1 Actinomycetota bacterium
GAACGCCTTCTTGCCCGCCTGGACGGCTGACTCGCGCCCGTGCCAGAAGTTGATGAGGAGATAGGAGGAGAGACCGACCATCCCCCATCCGGCGAGGAGGAGAAGCAGGTTCCCCGACTGGACGAGCAGAAGCATCGAGAAGACGAAGAGCGCCTTGTACGCGTGGTAGCGCCGCTCCTCGTCGTCCCCGTGCATGTAGCCGACGGCGTACGAGAGGATCAGGAAGCCGACCCCGGAGACGACGAGCATCATGAACACGGCGAGAGGGTCGATCGCGATCTCCATCCCGACCTCGAGGTCGCCCGCCGAGAGCCAGGTCCAGAGCGTCGACGAGTTGCCCGCCCGTTCCTCCTCGTCCTTCGCGAGGAGGAACGCGAGCGTGACGACGCTCGCCGCGAACGATACGAACGTCGAGCCGGCAGCGACGACCCCCGCGACGCGGCGCGGGATCCGCGCTCCGGCGAGCGCGATGACGAGCACGCCGACGGCGGGCGAGAAGAGCACAACCCACGCCGCGATGGTCATGGTGCGCCCACCGCTTCGCGGGCCGCGGCCTCGACGATCCGTGAGCTGAGCCGGATCGCCGTGGGGGGAATGAATCCCTCGGGGTCTCGCAGCGGGTCGTAGGCGGTCACGGAAGCTCCGCGAATCCGGAACCGGTCGCCCACGGCCTCGATGAGCCGTTCCACCTCGCCGGCGTTCAGGCCGCCGGCCGCCGCGTATTCGTTCGCGCGGCCTTCCGACGGGTCGAGGACGTCGAGGTCGAGGTGGAAGTACACCTCGGAAACGTGTTCGCGAAGGCCGTCGAGCGCGGACGTGACGCCGTCCAGCGCATCGGGCGCGACGACGCGGATAGGCGAGGTTCGAAGCCGCTCGCGTTCAGCGGCGGCGACGTCCCGGATCCCGACGAGGACGACGTTCGCCTCCGCAAGGGCGCGGTATCCGGGAACGGTCGCCCGCATCGCGTCCCAGCCCGTCCCCGTCAGGATGGAGAGCCCCATTCCATCGGCGAATCCGCTCTCCGTCCCCTCGGCGGTATTGAAGTCGGGGTGGGCGTCGAGCCAGACGACTCCGAGCGCGCGCCCGAGTCCCGCGACGACGCCGATCGACGTCATGCAGTTGCCGGCAAGCGCCAGCGGGAAGGCGTCCTCGGCCACGGCTTCGCGGACACGGTCGGCGACCAGCCGAAGAACCGCGAATGAGGCCGCGATCTCGTTTGTCCACGCGCCCTCCCGGCGAACACTGAAAACGTCGGCGTCGTGGCCGCCGTCGCTCAGCGAGCTCGTCAGCCCCGCCGCGAGGAGCGTTGTCGGGCCGGCGCCCATGCCGACGCCCTCGTGACCGAGGTGGTACGGGACGTGGATCAGGGCGACCTTCATCAGCCCCTGAGCGTCGTCAGCTTGTCGACGTCGAGGTCGACGCGCAGGCGCGACATCGCGACGATCAGGCCGAGCCCGACGACCGCCTCCGAAGCGGCGACCACCATCACTGCGAGCGCGAAGATCTGTCCGTCCTCACCGCCCAGCTGGCGCGAGAACGCGAGGAAGGCGAGGTTCCCGGCGTTCAGCATGATCTCGAGCGCGAGGAGCACGATCAGGGGGCTTCGCCGGATCAGGACACCGAGCGCCCCCGTCGCGAAGAGGATCACGGACAGGATCAAATACGCGGCGATGCCGGGGCCCATCATCGCGCCGGCTCCCTTTCGCGCGCCTCGGCCCGCTCGTCGGGCGGAACGGTGCTGCCGAGGATGACGCCGCCGATGGCCGCGATGAGGAGGACGATCGACGTCACTTCGAAGGCGAGGAGGTGGTCGGAGAGGAAGAGCCGCCCGATCTCAGCGGGGGAGCCGAAGCCGTCGCCGATCCTCGCGCTCTCGGCCAAGCGGTCGCCTGCGCGGAGAACGATGACGACGACGACCTCGGCCGCGATCGCGCCTGCGGCGACGACGGCCGCCAGCGCCTGGAGCGTCGGACCGCCTGCCCACGGCGCGTCTGCGCGGCCACCGAGATACGCGATCACGAAGAGGAACATGACGACGACGGCGCCCGCGTAGACGAGGACCTGCGCGGCCGCAACGAACTCCGCGGCGAGGAGGAGATACAGGACCGCAAGCGATGCGAGGTTCACGATCAACGCGAGCGCGCTGTAGAACGGGTTGCCGAAGAGGACGACCGCGACCCCCGATGAGACGAGTGCGATCGCGGCGCCGACCCAGACGATCCAGACGAGGAGATTGCCGACGTCGAGGTCGATCACGACTCGGTCTTCCAGACGGGCTCCGGCTCGTCGTAGATGGCCGTGTCGGCGACCGGCACGCGCTTGATCGGCTCCGCGAGAAGCATCTCCTTCGTGTAGATGAGGTCGTCGCGGTTGTACTCCGAGATCTCGTACTCGTTCCCGAGCGTGATCGCGTCGAAGGGGCACGCGATCTCGCAGTACCCACAGAAGATGCAGCGGCTCATGTTGATCTCGTAGATGCGCGCGTAGCGCTCACCCGCGGAAACGCGGTCGTCGGGCGTGTTCTCGGCGGGAACGACGCGGATGCAGTCGGCGGGGCACGCCGCCGCGCAGAGCGAGCAGCCGACGCACTTCTCGAGCCCGTTCTCGTGCCGGTGGAGGCGGTGGCGCCCACGGAAGCGTGGGTAGACGGGACGCTTGTACTCGGGGTACTGCTGCGTGATCGGCTTCTTGAAGATCTGCCGGAAAGTCACGGCGAAACACTTGAGCGACCCGATCGGTTGCGGGCTCATGCCATCCCGCGGTCCGTGTCATCGCCCACCCGTAGGGGCCGGATATATCCGGCCCCTACGCTGAGACCGCGGCGGGTCACTCGACCACCGTTATGACGACGGCCGTCACGACCGCGTTCAGCGTCGCGTCGGGCAAGAGCACCTTCCACCCGAACTTCATCAGCTGGTCGTAGCGCAGGCGCGGAAGCGTTGCGCGGAGCCACATGAAGACGAAGATGAAGGCGGCCAGCTTGAGCACGAACCAGAGCGTGCCCGGCAGCACGGGGCCACCCCAGCCGCCGAAGAAGAGCGTGACGCCGAGGCCGGAGAACGTGATCATGTTGATGTACTCGGCCGTCTGGAAGAGGCCGAAGCGCATCCCGCCGTACTCGGTGTGGTAGCCGGCGACGAGCTCCTGCTCGGCCTCCGGCAGGTCGAACGGGGCGCGGTTCGTCTCGGCGATCCCCGCGATGAAGAAGCAGACGAAGCCGACGAACTGCGGGACGACGTACCACCACGTCTCCTGCTGGTCCTCGACGATCTCGACGAGCGAAAGCGAGCCGGCCATGAGGATGACACCGAGCACCGCGAGCCCGAGGGAGACCTCGTACGAGACGAGCTGGGCGCACGTCCGCATCGAACCGAGGAGCGAGTACTTCGATTCGCTCGACCATCCGCCGACGACGAATGCGTAGATGCCGACCGCGCCGAGCGCGAAGAGGACGACGAGCGAGATCGGAACGTCGAGGACCCGGCCGGTGACGTCGTACCCGAACCAGTGCCAGACGCCGCCGAACGGGATCACGCTGAACGCGGCGAGGGCGGTGAACCCGGCCACGGCCGGGGCGGCGATGTAGAGGACGTCGACGGCCGCCGCGGGGAAGAAGCTCGCCTTGCGCAGGAGCTTGATCAGGTCGGCGATCGGCTGCAGAAGCCCGAACGGGCCGGTCCGGTTCGGTCCGTAGCGGAGGTGCATCCGGGCGAGGAGCTTCCGCTCGACCCAGGTCAGGTACGCAAAAGCGCCGAGGACGAGATTCGCGACGACGAACGCCTTGATGATGTGAATCCACCACGGCTGGTTCAGCTCCTGCGCGAGGGGGAGCACGCGAGTCAGACCTTCCCGACCTCGACGTGGCGGTCGAAGCCGTCCGCGTGCTCGTCGGCGATGCGCACGACCCCGGCACGGAGTCGGCGGTTCACGCGCGCGGTCAACTCGCGTCCGACGCCGTCGGCGCCGACGATGAGGACGGCGTCGCCCGTCGCGATCCCGCGGTCATCGGCGTCCGTCGTCGCAAGTTCCACCTCGGCCGGCGGCCGTTGAAAGGCGAGCGGCTCGATGCGCTCGACGCCGGCGCCGCTGAAGAGCGAGCGGTACGTCAGGACTTCGAGGCCGCGGCCCGTGCCGTTCGTCGTCCGCGGCGGCGCGAGGCCGGGGACCGCTTCGAGCTTGCCCCGCGGCGGAAGGTCCGCTTGAAGCGCGTGCGGCGGCTCGACCCACGGGCTGACGGGAACGCCGAGGTGGTCACCGAGGCGGGCGAAAAACTCGAGCTCGTCGGGAAACGGCGGGTCGACCGTCCGGCGTTGTCGCTGCGCCCGCCCCTCGAGGTTGACGACCGTGCCGTCACGCTCAAGATAGCTCGTTCCGGGGAGGACGAGGTGCGACCAGAGCGTGTGGTCGCCCATGAACATCGCGCTCGTGAGAACGAAGCGCGCGCGCTCGGCGAGCTGCGCGATGCGCGCGTCGTACAGGGCCTCGTCGCCCGAGACGATGAGCGCACCGACCTCATCGTCGCCGGTCGGCTCCGAGCCTCGTCCCTCGCCGGCCTGACGCCATGCGCTTGCCACGCCGCGGCCGTTCGGCGTCCGCGGGAGAACGTATAGGCCGGAGCCGTCTTCAAGGCCGAGCGCCGCTGCAACCGAGGCGGCGCGCGTGCCGTGATCGTGATCGTCGCCGGACCAGATGATCGCCACGCGCTCCGTGTCACGGAGCTCGTCGGCCAGGTTGCGGAGGTCGGGCGGCGCGGTCGCGGGATCGGCGAGCCAATGCGCAACCTGCGGCGCCGAGCCGGGCGCGACCGTGATGGTGCCGGCGGCATGGATCGTGACGACATCTGCTCCCGCTCTGCGGGCCGCGCGAAGCCAAAGATCGACGAGTGGGGCGCGCTCGACGACGGGCGCGTCGCCGACGACGACGCAGATGTCCGCCTCGCGGATCGCCGACAACGGAGCGCGGAAGGCGTCGACGCTGGGATCGAGGTCGTCGGGAAGAATCGCCTTGTCCGAACCGAGCCCCTGCCGGACGAGGCGTGCGAGTGCGGCTGCGTGCTCGACCGTCTCTCCTCCCGAGAACGCAACGACCACGTTTCCGTCGGCCGCACCGAGGCCCCGCGCGGCCTCGTCTACGGCGCCCTCCCAGTCGACGCGTTCGAACCCGCGGCGCCGCACGCGCCTGAGGGGCTGCTTGATGCGGTCGTCCGCGCGGAGGTGGTCGAAGGTGAAGCGGCCCTTGTCGCAGAGCCAGCCGTCATCGACCTCCGGGTGGTTCCGCGAGAGGACCCTGACCACCCTCCCCTCGCGCGTCGTCGCCCACACGTTGCAGCCGACCGGGCACAGGCCGCAGACCGTCGGGACGTTGTCGATCTCCCAGGGCCGCGCGCGGAAGCGGTACGTCGCGGGAAGGAGGGCGCCGACGGGGCAGAGCTCGGTGACGTTCCCGGAGAAGTGCGCGCGGTAGGGCTCGTTCTCGAACGTCGCAATGATCGACTGGGCGCCGCGGTTCCGGGCGACGAGCTGCATGTCCTCGGCCACGCCCTCGGAGAAGCGCGTGCACCGGTAGCAGAGGATGCAGCGCTCGCGGTCGAGCGAGATCACGGGGGAGATCGGAATCGGCTTGTCGAACGTGCGCTTCGGGAAGTGCATCCGCGTGTTCCCCGGGCCCCACCGGAAGGTCAGGTCCTGGAGCGGGCACTCGCCTCCCTTGTCGCAGTCGGGGCAGTCGAGCGGGTGATTCAGCAGGATGAACTCGAGGATCGCCTGTTGCCCTTCGGCCGCCTTCGTGCTCGTCTGTGCGCTCCGAAGGACGAGCCCGTCCTGCGCCGTCAGCGTGCACGCGGCCTGGAGCTTCGGCATTCCCTCCACCTCGCACAGGCACATCCGGCATGCGCCGACAGGTGGCCCGAGACGCGGCTCGTAGCAGAAAACCGGGATCTCGATCCCGGCCGCGAGCGCTGTCTCGATGATTCCGGTGCCCTTCGGGATCCGAATCTCGCGGTCGTCGACCGTGACGGTGACGCTCTCCGGCGCCGCGCTCACGTGCCCGCTTCCCTACGCGAGCTCATGGCTGGGGACCTCGATCTGCGAGCGCATCTGCGCGTGGTGCTGGTCGACGGGCGCGATGACGCCCGCGAGCGACGAGTCCGCGCCGAAGGGACACCCTCCCTCCTCGATGTGCCGCTGGTACTCGCGGCGGAACTTCGCGACGTAGCTTGCGACAGGCATGGCGGCTGCGTCGCCGAGCGGGCAGAGGCAGTTGCCCAGGATCCGGTCGCAGACGTTGAGGAGAAGGTCGAGCTCCCCTTGCTCGGCCCGCCCGTCCTCGAGCTTCTTCAGGATCTGGACCATCCAGCGCGTCCCCTCGCGGCACGGGGTGCACTTCCCGCACGACTCGTGCATGTAGAACTGCGCGACACGAAGCCCGAGCTGAACCATGCACGCGCGGTCGTCGATGACGATCACGGCTCCCGACCCGAGGAACGTGTCGAGCTTCGCCATCGAGTCGAAGTCGAGGGGCGCGTCGACATCTGCAGCCGTCAGCACCGGGACGGACGAGCCACCCGGGATCACGGCCTTGAGCTCGCGGCCGTCCGGGATGCCGCCGCCGATGTCGTAGATGAGCGTGCGGAGGGGCGTTCCGAGCTCTAGCTCGAAGTTGCCGCCGTTGACGACGTTCCCCGACAGCGAGAACACGCGCGTGCCGGCCGAGTTCTCAACGCCGATCTTGGCGTACTCCGCACCGCCCATCTCGATGATGTCGGGGAC
>JALZEM010000254.1 GCA_030862005.1 Actinomycetota bacterium
CGACGGGGCAGGGCGACGTCCCGACGGGCTCGGTCGAGTACAAGACGATCTTCGCGGTCGGGCTCACGCTCTTCGTGATCACGCTGGCGATGAACGTCGTCTCGATCCGACTCGTCCGCAAGTACCGCGAGGCCTACGAGTGAGCGCCATCGCCGCCGCAGGTCTCGGAGGCGGGACGAAGCGTGCGCGCTGGCGCGGCGGGCTCTTCCACGCGCTCCTCCTTGCCTCGATCGGCGTCGGACTCGTCGCACTCGGCACACTCCTCGTCCAGATCATCAAGAAGGGCGTCCCGTACGTCGACGGGATCCTCCTTACGAATCCACCGTCGGCGAATCCCGACATCGCGGGCGCGCGCCCGGCCATCCTGGCAACGATCTACCTCGGGCTCCTGCTCGTCGCCCTCACCGTTCCGATCGGCGTCGGGACCGCGATCTACCTCGAGGAGTACGCGGACAAGAACCGCTGGTACAACCGCCTGCTCGAGATCAACATCCAGAACCTCGCCGCCGTCCCGTCGATCGTCTACGGGATCCTCGGGCTCGCGTTTCTCGTGCGCGGCCTCGGCCTCGGTCGTGTCCTCCTCGCGGGCGCGCTGATCCTGACCCTCCTCGTCCTCCCCACAATCATCATCGCCGCGCGCGAAGCGATTCGCGCCGTTCCGGACTCGATCCGCCAGGGCGCTTATGCGCTCGGGGCAACACAGTGGCAGGTGATCTCGCGGCAGGTCCTCCCGGCCGCGCTCCCGGGCATTGCGACCGGGTCGATCCTCGCACTCTCCCGTGCGATCGGGGAGACGGCGCCGCTCCTCCTCGTAGGCGCGCTCACCTACGTCGCCTTCGACCCGACTCTCTTTGGCGACTTTACCGCCCTCCCCGTCCAGATCTACCAGTGGACGAAGCTGTCGCAGCCGGAGTTTCGCCACGGCCTCGCAGCGGCTGCGATCATCGTCCTCCTCGTCATCCTTCTGACGCTGAACGCGTTCGCGATCCTCCTGCGCAACCGCTACCAGAAGAAATGGTGACCATGCCCGAAACCGAGTTCGTCAAGATCACGCCCGTGGAGGGCCCCGCCGTCGCAGAGCACGGCCGCGCCATACCGCCGCACGGGGAGCGGGAGGTCCTCTTCGGCGTGCGCGACCTCAGCGTGCGATACGGCGGCTTCCCCGCCCTCGCAGGCGTCGACCTCGACATCTACCGGAACTTCGTGACGGCCTTCATCGGCCCGTCCGGGTGCGGGAAGAGCACGTTCATCCGGTGCTTCAACCGGATGAACGACCTGATCCCGGCGGCGGTCGTCGAAGGGACCGTCCTCTACCACGGCGCCGACCTCTACGCGGCCGACGTCGATCCGGTCGAGGTGCGAAAGCGAATCGGGATGGTCTTCCAGAAACCGAACCCGTTCCCGAAGTCGATCTACGACAACGTCGCCTTCGGGCCACGCGTGCTCGGGATGACCGACGGGCTCGACGACCGCGTCGAGCGCGCCCTCGAGCGGGCCGCCCTCTGGGACGAGGTTTCCGGGCGCTTGAAGGAAAGCGCCCTCAGCCTGTCCGGCGGCCAGCAGCAGCGCCTGTGTATCGCCCGCTGCCTCGCCGTGGAGCCGGACGTGCTGCTCATGGACGAGCCCGCCTCGGCACTCGATCCGATCTCGACCACCCGGATCGAAGACCTGATGCACGAGCTCAAGCGCGACTACACGATCGTGATCGTCACGCACAACATGCAGCAGGCGGCGCGCGTGGCCGACATGACCGCGTTCTTCAGCGTCAAGGTCTCGGACGACAGCCGCCGCACCGGAGTGCTCGTCGAGTACGACGCGACGCCGAAGATCTTCACGAATCCCAGCGACAAGCGGACCGAGGACTACGTCACGGGTCGGTTCGGCTGATGAGGCTCACCTTCCAGCAGGAGCTCGAGGGGCTCGAGGGCGCGCTCCAGGACGAGGGCGAGCTCGTCCTCCGCTCGCTCCGCGGCGCGCTCGCCGCGCTCGAGCGGCAAGACGTCGACCTGGCCGAGGAGGTGATCGCCTTCGACGACGAGGTGGACGGCCGCTTCTTCGCGATCGCCGAGGGGATCCAGGGGCTGCTCGCGCGCCAGACGCCCGTCGCTGGCGACCTTCGGCTCGTCCTCGCGATGCTCCACGTGAACCTGCACCTCGAGCGTATGGCGGACTACTGCGTCACGGTCGCGAAACTAACGAAGCTCGCGCACGCGCTTTCGGCCGACCCGAAGCTCGTCGGCGGGCTCGAGGAGATGGGAGCGCGAGCCGAGGAGATGGTCCGGCTTGCGCTCGACTCGTTCGCGGCACGAGACCTCGAGCAAGCAGAAGCGCTGGTCGAGCTCGACGAGGTGATCGACACGGCGAACCGCCGCCTCGTCCACGAGGTGCTCGCGCTGGGGGGCGATCCATCGCTCCGCGAGTGGGGCCTCCGCATGATCCTCGTCTCCCGCTGCGTCGAGCGCATCGGCGACCACGCCGTGGACATCGGCGAGCAGACCGCGTATCTGGTCACCGGGGAGTTCCGCGAGTTCACCGATGCGTCGCACCCCGACGGGTCGGGCGCCCCTCGAGCGAACGGGTCGCGCTGACGGCGTCAACGCGCGAGCGTG
>JALZEM010000261.1 GCA_030862005.1 Actinomycetota bacterium
CCGATATCGTCGCGGCCGAGGACCGTCGCGCCGCCACGCGTGCCGAGACGGAGCGCTTCGCGCGCCGTCAGGGCGGACGGCCCGCAGGCGCCCCGTGCGACGAGAAGCGCCTGCTTCACCTCGAGAAAGAGGTCGCCGCGTTCGTTCGACGCCGACCCGTCGACGCCGAGCCCGACGGAAACGCCGGCGTCGAGCATCGTGCGGACAGGCGCGACGCCCGCGCCGAGGCGAAGGTTCGACGTCGGGCAATGGGCGACGCCCGTCCCCGCGGCGGCGACGCGGACGACGTCTTCGCGGGAGAGATGCACGCAGTGCGCACACCAGACGTCGCCGTCGAGCCAACCGACCTGCTCGAGGTACTCGACGGGGCGGCAGCCGAACACGCCGCGGCAGTACTCCTCCTCCTCGATTGTCTCCGCGAGGTGAGTGTGGAGGCGCAGCCCGAGCCTGCGTGCGAGTTCGGCCGACTCGATCATCAGCCGCTTCGTCACGGAGAACGGGGAGCAGGGCGCCACGGCTATCTGCGCCCATGCGCCGCGACCGGGTTCGTGGAGGACCGCCAGGCCCTCGGTGTCCGCTAGGACGTCGTCCGCGTCCTCGACGAGCCCGTCGGGCGGTAGGCCGCCGTCCGACTCGCCGAGGTCCATCGAGCCGCGCGAGGCGACGATGCGAACACCGAGCTCGCGCGCGGCCTGTATCTCGGCCTCGACGAGCCCCGTGCGGCCGGGCGGGAAGACGTAATGGTGGTCGAAAACGGTCGTGCAGCCGGAGAGCGCGAGCTCGGCCAGGCCCGCCCGCGCAGCGGCGTACTCCGACTCCGCGTCGATCCGCCCCCAGACGGGATAGAGCGTCTTCAGCCACATGAACAGGTCGGCTTCCTGCGCGCGCGTGCGCGTGAGCGCCTGGTACAGGTGGTGATGCACGTTGACGAGGCCTGGGGTGATGATCCGGCCGCCCAGGTCGACGCTGACGTCCGCGGGAGGTGGCTCGCCGGTACCCACGGACGCGACGAACCCGTCCCTCACCTGCACCCATCCGCCCTCGTGCTCGGTGCCCGCGTCGTCCATGGTGACGACGTAGCCGTTTGCGAGGAGCAGGCTCACGTGCCGGCCCGGAGCGGAACCAGCTCGAAGCGCTCGACGTCTACGAGGCCCCGGTCCGTGATCTTGAGCTTCGGGATCACCGACAGCGCGAGGAACGCCATCGTCTGGAAGGGCGAGGGGAGCGTGCAGCCGAGCTCGCGTGCCGCCGTGACGCACCGGCGGCTCGCCTCGACCACGTCGGCCAGCGGCGCCGTCGACAAAAGCCCGGCAACGGGGAGCGGAAGCGACGCGCGAACCCCGCGGCTCTCCACGACGACGACTCCGCCGCCGATCTCGTAGAGCCGGCGGACGGCGCGCGCCATATCGTGGTCGTCCACCCCGACGACGACGATGTTGTGCGCGTCGTGCGCGACCGTGGATGCAAGGGCGCCTCGCTCGAGACCGAAGCCGCGGACGAAGCCGAGGCCCACGCGGCCCGTTCCCAGATGACGCTCGATCACGGCGATTTTCGCCAGATCGCGTCCGGGATCGGCCACTGCCATGCCGTCCACGACGGCCGGTTCCTCCACGAGCGTCTCGGTGACGATCTGGTCGCGGACAACGCCGATCACGCGCGCCGAACCGCCCTCCCACGGGATCGCGAAGCCGCTTGCCGGGACGTTCTGCACCCGCACCGTGTGCTTCACCCACTCGGGGACGTCGGCGCGCGGGATTTCGACGACTGGCCGCCCGCTCTTGAGGACGAGCTCGGGCTCGAATCGTTCGAGGTCGGGGAGCAGGACGAGGTCGGCCTTGTATCCCGGAGCGATCGCGCCGTGGTCGCGCAGGCCGTGCCAGACGGCCGGGTTATGCGAGGCGATCACCAGGGCTTGCTCGGGTGGGATCCCAGCGGCGACGGCGTCGCGAACCATCGAGTTCACGTGGCCATCGTCCACGATGTGCTCGGGCTCGCGGTCGTCGGTGCAGAAGGCGATCCGGCTCGGGCCGAACTCGCGGACGAGCGGGAGCAGGGCGTGGAGGTTCCGCGCTCCTGTCGCTTCGCGGATCAGGAGCCACATCCCGGCGCGCAGTCGCTCCCGGCCCTCCTCGACCGTGATCGCCTCGTGATCCGATCGGATCCCGGCCGCCGCATACGCGTTCAGCGCCTTGCCCGCCAACCCGGGAGCGTGGCCATCGACATGCGTCGCGCCGTCGAGCGCGAGCTTTGCGAGCTCATCCGCGTCGCCGGCGACGACGCCGGGGAAGTTCATCATCTCGGCGAGCCCGAGGACCCGCCGTCGCCGCAGGAGCCCTTCCAGGTCGCCGGGGAGAAGCGCGCGCCGCGGCGATTCGAACTCGGACGCCGGGACCGACGACGAGGCCATGAAGTAGACGTCGAGCGGGAGGTCGTGACAAAGATCCGCGAGCCAGTGGACGCCGTCGGTCCCGAGCACGTTCGCGATCTCATGCGGGTCGACGACGACCGCGGTCGTCCCGAGCGGAAGCACGAGCCGCGCGAACTCGTCCACGAGCACCTTCGACGACTCCAGGTGCATGTGGGCGTCGATGAACCCCGGAATGACGTAGCGGCCCGACGCATCGATCGTTTCGGTGCCGTCATAGTCCCCGAGCCCCGCCACGTAGTCGTCGGCGATCGCGATGTCGACATCAAGCCACTCCGCCGTGAACACGGAGAAGACGCGGCCGTTGCGTATGACGACGTCGGCGGGCTCGTCTCCGCGGGCCACGGCCAGCCGTCGCGCCAGGTCGATCATGCCGCCGTAACGTACTACCCTTGCCCGCGTGGACGTGCTGAGCCCGCGCGCTCTCGACGACGCGCTCCGCCTCAAGGCCGAGATCCCGGCCGCCGTGCCGATCGAGGGCGGGACCGACGTCATGGTCGAGCTCAACTTCGACCGCGCCCGGCCGCCGACGCTCCTCAACCTGAACGAGGTCCGGGAACTGAAGGGGTGGTCGCGCGAGGACGGCATCTTGCGGCTGGGTGCCGGGTTGACGTACACGGAGTGCCGGCGCGAACTCGCCGAGCTGCTCCCTGCGCTCGCCGAGGCCGCGCGCACGGTCGGGTCGCCGCAGATTCAGAACCGTGGGACGATCGGCGGCAACCTCGGCACCGCCTCACCGGCCGGTGACGCGCTCCCGCCGCTCCTCGTCGAGGACGCGGAGGTAGAGGTCGCGAATGCGCGCGGCGAGCGGACCGTGCGGCTCGGCGACTTCCTCGTCGGTCCGAAGAAGAACGCGCTCGACGACGACGAGCTGATCCTTGCGGTCCGCGTGCGGCCCTCGGGCGCACGGCAGACGTTCATGAAGGTCGGCCCGCGGAACGCGATGGTGATCGCGGTCGCGTCGATCGCCGTCGCGGTCGACCGTGAGCGCGGCGAGCTGCGCGCCGCATACGGCTCAGCCGGCCCCGTCCCGAAGCTCGTAACGGGGCCGCTCGAGGACGTCGAGAGCTTCCCGGAGCGCGTCGCGGCGGCGGCGAAGCCGATCGACGACGTCCGCGGTTCGGCCGCCTACCGCCGCCACGCGCTCCGTGTCCTGACCGGGCGCGCCCTCGAGCGCTGCGTCGCATGAGGATCTCGGTCACGGTCAACGGGGCGGCGCGCGAGGCCGACGTCTGGGAAGGCGAGAGCCTCCTCTTCGCGCTGCGCGAGCGGCTCGGTCTTCCCGGCTCGAAGAACGCCTGCGAGCAAGGCGAGTGCGGCTCGTGTTCCATCCTGCTCGACGGCGTCCTCGTCTGCGCGTGTCTCGTCCTCGCGGTGCAGGCGGACGGCCACGACATCGTCACGGTCGAGGGGCTCGCGGACGGCGAGCAGCTTCATCCCGTTCAGGATGCGTTCGTGCGCGCAGGCGCCGTCCAGTGCGGCTTCTGCACGCCCGGCCTGGTCGTCGCGGCGGCCGACCTCCTCGCCCACAACGAGGATCCGAGCGACGACGAGATCCGAGAAGCGCTCTCGGGCAATCTCTGCCGCTGCACCGGGTACGCGAAGATCTTCGACGCGGTGAGGCTGGCCGCGGAGGCCCGGTGAGGAGAAATCGGCACGCGCTCAGCACAGACCGCCACACACTCGTGCGGTTTCCCGGGTTAGCCTGGAAGGCGGGTGGAGGGCGGCCGGGTCCCCACCCAGGGGTGGGGGGCGCGCGATGAGTGCGCCCGCCCGCAAGCTTGAGCTCGGTCGCGTCGGCGAGAGCGTCGTGCGCGTCGACGGCGTCCCGAAGACGACCGGCGAGTTCGCCTACGCAAGCGACCTCCACGCGGCTGGAATGCTCTGGGGCCACACCGTCCGCAGCCCGCACGCGCACGCGCGGATTCTCGACATCGACGTCTCGGAGGCGGTCACTATGCCCGGCGTCAATGCCGCCCTGACGCATGCGGACGTCCCGGGGAAGAAGCTCTACGGACTCGAGTTCGTCGACCAGCCCGTGCTTGCGATCAACCGCGTCCGCTACTTCGGAGAGCCGGTCGCGCTCGTCGCCGCCGAGCACCCGGAGCAGGCCCGCCGCGCGGCCGAAAAGGTCCGCGTCGAATACGAGGAGCTCGATCCCGTGGTCGATCCCGAGGAGGCGCTCG
The DNA here is from genome assembly GCA_030862005.1 of Actinomycetota bacterium. GTDB lineage: Bacteria > Actinomycetota > Thermoleophilia > Gaiellales > Gaiellaceae > JACCYG01. The sequence goes on from JALZEM010000261.1 coordinate 4,612, forward strand.
AACGGGAGGAGCTTCACCCCGAGCGACCGACTGAGGACGCCGGCTACTACGACGACCCGCGCCGCAACGTCGTTCGCACGATCGTCATCCGCCACGGCGACCCGGACGCGGCGGGCGACATTGCGGTCGAGGGCTACTACGAGCTTGGCATCCAGGACCAGGCCTTCCTCGGGCCCGAATCGGGGCTTGCCGTCCCGGACGGGGAGGGAGGCGTCGACATCTACGTCGCGACCCAGTGGCTCCACGTCGACCGAGCGCAGGTCGCGCCCTGTCTCGCCCTTCGTCCCGAGCAGGTCCGGATCCACCTCGCGGGCGTCGGCGGCGCGTTCGGCGGGCGGGAGGACCTCTCGATGCAGGTCCACGGCGCCTTGCTCGCCCTCCACACCGGGCGGCCCGTCAAGGTCGTCTACACGCGCGAAGAGTCCTTCGTCGGGCACGTGCACCGTCACCCCGCGCGGATCTGGGCGGAGCACCGCGCCGGCCGAGACGGGAAGCTCGTCTGCGTCCGCGTCCGCGTCCTCCTCGACGGCGGCGCGTACGCGTCGA
>JALZEM010000292.1 GCA_030862005.1 Actinomycetota bacterium
CCCCCGTGGCCGCCATCGAATTCGGATAGCCGCCGCCGGCCTGCGCCGCCGCAGTGCCCGACAAGACGAGGGCGGAGAGAAGAACGGTTGCGGCGGACCGGGCCCTCACGATCGCACTCTTACCCACGCGGCAGGAAGCTAGACAAACGGTGCCCTCATTGCGGTTATGGCGCCGCCGTCGGCGCAGACCGAGACGATCCGCCTCGTCGAGCGGACCGGGCGGCGGCCGGGCGGTGTCGTTTGCGTTAGGAGATGCGAACGCGCGAAGCCCGCCGGCTGGGAGGCCGACGGGCTTCGAACGGTTGACAGTCACGCCGAGAGGATCAAACGGCTTGGGCGTACCGCAGCGACCCGGGCGTGGTGAGGAGCTCGCCCGTCTCGACAAGCGTCTTCAGCCCCGAGAGAATCATCGGCCAGCCGCCGTAGAGCTCGGCGTTCGCACCCTCGCGCAGCTCGTCGTGCGTCACGATCAGGCGGCACGAGTCCCCGACCCGCTCGATCTCCCACGTCACCCGTGACGTGCCCTCGTTCTTCACGTCGTCGCTCCAGAGCGCCCTGTAGCTCTGGACGAGCCGGCGTGGCGGTTCGACCTCGAGGTTCTCCCCCTCGCCCAAGGGGCCGCTCGCGGCGGGGTGGGAGAACTCGTAGCGCGACCCCGGCGTCCAGTCGGAGCTCACCTGGACGCCGAAGTTGTACTTGCTCCTCATCTCGGGGTCCGTGATCGCCTCCCAGAGCCGCTCGGGCGTCGTCTTGATGTAGATCTCGAACACCTTCTCCATGGGTTCCTCCAGTCTGGTCTTGAGCCCGCTGAGCGCTGCGGCCCAGGGCTCGGAGTACTTGCTCACCCAGCGGTCGTGGACGAGCCGGATCGGGACCGGGTTCAGAAAGTGCAGCTTCTCGCGCCCACGCCGCTTCGTCACGACGAGGCCGGCTTGCTCGAGCTGCCTCAAGTGCTTCATCACGCCGAACCGCGTCATCGCGAAGCGCTCCTCGAGCGCGCTCAAGGTCTGCCCGTCCTCGCGGAAGAGCTCGTCGAGCAGGCTCCGCCGAGTGGGGTCGGCGAGGGCTCTGAACACCGCGTCCATGGCCAAACCATATGTGACTAATTAGTCACGTGTCAACCGTAACACGCGCGGATTCCAAGCCCGTATCCCGGCCGGGCGCGAACTTGAACAGCAAGATCGTCGTGCCGAGCACCGAGCCTGCCGCAGCCTGCCGAAATGGCGCGCTGCCCGGAAGAAGCGAAACCGGAGCTCGAGGCGCGTGTCGTCGTGTCGTGGTTGGCCTCGTGACGGCGCCCTTTTCCCGTGCCGCCTCGCGGCGGCCAGAGGACGGCGACACAGAGGGAGGCGGCTTCCTAAAAGACCTCTTGGCGCTTCTCGCGGATAGCCGGGAGAACGGCAAGGACCAAGGCGAGAAGTGCGCCGATCAGGAGCACGAGCGAGAGCGGGCGCGTAAAGAAGATGCTTGGGTCCCCGCGCGAGATGATCATCGCGCGGCGCAGGTGCTCCTCCAGGAGTGGGCCGAGCACGAATCCGAGCAGCAGTGGGGCCGGCTCGCACCCGAGCTTCAACAGGAAGTAGCCGACGATGCCGAAGAAGGCAATCGCGTACACGTGGTACCGGTTCAGGCCGAGCGAGAAAGTCCCGACGCACGCGAAGGCGATGATGCCTGGGAACAGGATCCGGTACGGGATCGCGAGCAGCTTCACCCAGATCCCGATCAGCGGGACGTTCAGCAGGACGAGGAACAGGTTGCCGACCCACATCGACACGATCAGCCCCCAGAAGAGCGCCGGCTCGTCCGTGAGGACGTTCGGCCCGGGCGTGATCCCGTGGATGATGAAGGCGCCGAGCATGAGCGCCATCACCGGGTGCGCCGGGAGGCCCAGCGTGAGGAGCGGGATGAACGAGGTCTGCGCCGCGGCGTTGTTGGCCGATTCCGGGCCGGCGACGCCTTCGATCGCACCCTCACCGAACTCCCGCGGGCGCTTCGAGATCCGCTTCTCGAGCGAGTAGGACCCGAACGACGCGAGGACGTGCCCGGCGCCGGGGAGGATGCCGAGCGCGGAGCCGAGCACCGTGCCGCGGAAGATCGGCGCCGTGATCCTGCGGACGTCCTCGCGGGTCAGCCAGACGTTCTTGACCTTCTTCGTCACGATCTCACGCCTCTTCTCGTCCTCGAGGTTTCGCAGGATCTCGGCGATGCCGAACATGCCGACCGCAACGGACACGAAGTTGATGCCGTCGTAGAGCTCCCGGACGCCGAAGGTGAAGCGCGGCGTGCCGGTGTAGATGTCCTGGCCGACCGTGCCGAGCAAGAGGCCGAGCACGATCATGGCGAGCGCCTTCACCGTCGATCCGCGTGCCAGGGCCGTGGAGGCGATGAGCCCGAGGACGACGAGCGAGAAGTACTCCGGCGGCCCGAACTCGAGCGCGACACGCGCGAGCGGCGGGCCGAACAGGGCGATCACCAGCACGCCCACTGTCCCCGCGATGAACGAGCCGATCGCCGCCGTAGCGAGGGCGGGGCCCGCACGGCCCTTGCGGGCCATCTCGTAGCCGTCGATGGCGGTGACCGCCGCCGACGACTCGCCGGGAAGGTTCACGAGAATCGCGGTCGTGGACCCGCCGTACTGCGCGCCGTAGTAGATGCCGGCCAGCATGATCAGGGCGGTGACCGGCTCGAACTCGAACGTGATCGGGAGGAGGAGCGCGATCGTGCCGGTCGGGCCGATCCCCGGCAGCACACCGACCGTCGTCCCGAGCAGGACGCCGACGAACGCGAACAGGA
>JALZEM010000357.1 GCA_030862005.1 Actinomycetota bacterium
GCCCGAGCGAGACCGAAGTCGTCGCGGAAGCGTTGATCGCGTTCGCTGCGGGGCTCACCTTCAACGGAACGATGCTCATGCTGAACAGGTCGTTCTTCAGCCTCCAGTCGCCGTGGGTCCCGACGGCGGTCGCGCTCGGAAACCTCGCATTCCAGGTCGTCTTGAACGCTGCTCTCTTCCGCGTCGGGATCTGGGGAATCCCGCTCGCGACCTCGCTCGTGAACTTGGCCGGGACGTTCGCGCTCCTCCTCGTCGTCCGTCGCCGGCTCGGGCGGATCGAGGGACGCCAGATGGTCGACGCCTACGCCCGCACCACGATCGCCGCCGTCGTCGCCGCGGCCGCCGCGTACGGAGCCTGGTACGGCCTCGACGAGGCGCTGGGACGGTCGGTCGGCGCGCAGATCGCGTCGGTCGGCCTGGCGGTAGTCGGTGCGGCGGCCGTTTTCCTGATCTGCGCCCGTATCCTTCGCATTCGGGAGCTCGACGCACTTCTCTCGCTCGTCCGCCGCTCCCGGACGCAATGAGCCTCGACCGAATCCGCAACTTCTCGATCGTCGCGCACATCGATCACGGCAAGTCGACGCTTGCGGATCGGATCCTCGAGCTCACACAGACGCTTTCGGAACGAGAAATGCGCGAGCAGGTGCTCGATTCGATGGAGCTCGAGCGCGAGCGCGGAATCACGATCAAGGCCCAGGCCGTCCGTGTCGACTGGAAGGGCCACCAGCTCAACCTGATCGACACGCCGGGCCACGTCGACTTCACGTACGAGGTGTCGCGGGCGCTCCAGGCGTGCGAAGGCGCCCTCCTCGTCGTCGACGCGGCGCAAGGAATCCAGGCACAGACGCTCGCGAACGCCTACCTCGCGATCGAGAACGATCTGGAGATCGTCCCGGTCGTGAACAAGATCGATCTTCCGCAGGCCGACGCGGAAGGGACGGCAGCCGACGTCGCCGATCTCGTTGGCGAGGACGCGGGCCGAGTTCTTCGGATTTCGGCGAAGACTGGCGAAGCCGTGGACGACGTTCTCGACGCGATCGTCGAGCGGATTCCCCCACCCAAGGGCGACGAAGCCGCACCGGGCCGGGCGCTCGTCTTCGATTCGTCGTACGACCAGTACCGCGGCGTAGTGGCGTTCGTCCGGATGGTGGACGGCGCCTTCGGCCCGCGCGAGCGCCTGCGCGCGATGGCGGCGGGAACGCGCTTCGAGGCGGAGGAGCTCGGCTTCTTTTCGCCCGTCCGAACGCCCACCGGCTCGATCTCCGCCGGTGAGGTCGGCTATGTCATCACGGGGCTCAAGGACGTGAGCCGGCTGCGCGTTGGCGACACGCTGACGAGCGAGGCGCGGCCCGCTGCCCAGCCGCTGCCGGGGTACAAGGACGTGAAGCCGACGGTCTTCGCCGGGCTGTTCCCGACGGATTCGGATGAGTACCCCGAGGTCCGTGACGCGCTCGAGAAGCTCAAGCTGAACGACGCGTCGCTTTTCTACGAGCCCGAGACATCGCAGGCGCTCGGATTCGGCTTCCGCTGCGGGTTCCTCGGGCTCCTGCACATGGAGATCGTGCGCGAGCGGCTCGAGCGCGAGTTCGACCTCGACCTCCTGGTCACCGCGCCGAACGTCGCCTACCGCGTCCGAACGAAGGCGGGGGAGGAAGTCGAGGTGCACAACCCCTCCGAGTTTCCGCGCGAGGTCGAGCGCGTTGAAGAGCCGTTCATCCGCGCGACCTCAATCGTCCCGAAGGCCTATGTCGGGACGGTGATGGAGCTGAACAACGAACGCCGCGGCCGGTACCACCACATGGAGTACCTGAGTGAGGAGCGGGTCATGCTCGCGTACGACCTGCCGCTCGCCGAGATCGTCTACGACTACTACGACCAGCTGAAGTCGCGGACGAAAGGGTATGCAAGCTTTGACTACGACGTGACCGCGTTCGTCGAGGGCGACCTCGTCCGCGTGGACATCTTGCTCGCGGGAGACTCCGTCGACGCGCTCAGCCTGATCGTGCATCGCGACGCCGCGCACACGCGCGGTCGAGAGCTCGTCGAGCGCCTGCGCGAAGAGA
>JALZEM010000358.1 GCA_030862005.1 Actinomycetota bacterium
CTCCGGCGGCGCAAATCATCCCGTAAGTGCCGGGGCGCTGCCCGCTCGACGGGGAACGGAGACCGCGCTGACGAGAATTACACTGGTCTCCGGTGTTCAAGCCGCTTCCCGACAAGCCGGACCACCCTTCGATCGAGCGCGATGTTCTCGCGTGGTGGGAGGAGCGGCGGGTCTTCGAACGGCTCAGGGAGAAGAACTCCGACGGCCCCGCCTGGAGCTTCATCGATGGGCCCGTCACGGCGAACAAGAGGCTCGCCGTCCACACGGCATGGGGCCGCACGCTGAAGGACGTCTTCCAGCGCTACAAGGCGATGCGGGGCTTCGACCAGCGGTACCAGAACGGCTTCGATTGCCAGGGGCTCTGGATCGAGGTCGGAGTCGAGAAGTCACTCGGGCTGAACTCGAAGCGGGAGATCGAGGAGTACGGCCTCGACAGGTTCGCGCGCAAGTGCCGCGAGGTCGTCGTTTGGTCGTCCGAAGAGATCAAGCGCGGCTCGATCCGTCTCGGCCAGTGGATGGACTGGGGCAACGACTACTTCACGTTCTCGGACACGAACATCGAATACATCTGGAGGTTTCTCAAGCTCATCAACGGCCGCGGCTGGCTCTACGTCGGCCATCGCTCGAACGAGTGGTGCCCCCGCTGCGGCACGTCGCTTTCGCAGCACGAGTTGACGCAGGCGGGCGTCTATCAGGAGCGTGCCGATCCTTCGCTCTTCGTCCGGTTCCGACTGAAAGAACGGGGATCCGAGTATCTCGTCATCTGGACGACGACGCCCTGGACCCTCCCGGCGAACGTGGCGGCCGCCGTCAAGCCGGACGCCGAATACGGGCTGCGCGAGAACGGCGAATGGGTCGCCGCCGCGCGCTACCCCGACGATCGGTTCGTCCGGCGGGTGATGGGCGAGGAGCTCGTCGGGTTGCACTACGAGGGGCCCTTCGACATGTTCGATCCCGGTGCGTCCGTCGACCACCGCGTCATCCCCTGGGATGAGGTGTCGCTCGAGGAGGGAACCGGGATCGTCCACATCGCGACGGGCGCAGGGCAGGAGGACTTCGAGCTCTCGAAGGTGCACGATCTCCCCGTCCTCTCGCCGGTCGACGAGGCCGGACGCTTCTACGACGATTACGGCTGGCTCCACGGCCTCTCGACGACTGACGCTGCCGACCAGATCGTCGGCGACCTCCGCGAGCGCGCGCTGCTCGTCGAGGCGGGCCTGTACGAGCACCGCTACCCGCACTGCTGGCGGTGCGACACGCCGCTCATCTGGCGCGTGTCTGACGACTGGTTCATTGCCGTCGACGAGGTCCGCCCGAAGCTCCTCGAAGCGAACGCGACGGTCGACTGGACGCCCGAGTACATGGGCAAGCGGATGGACGACTGGCTCCGGAACATGGGCGACTGGAACATCTCGCGCCGCCGCTTCTTCGGGCTTCCGTTGCCCTTCTATCCGTGCTCGTGCGGGCACCTGAACGTGATCGGGTCGAAGCGCGAGCTCGAGGAGCGGGCCGTCCGCGGGCTCGAACAGCTCGAGGAGCTTCATCGCCCGTGGGTCGACGAGGTGGTGATCTCGTGCGAGTCGTGCGGCGAGGAGGTGCGGCGGGTCGCCGAGGTCGGAGACGTCTGGCTCGATGCCGGTATCGTCCCCTTCTCGACGCTCGGCTGGGAGAACGACGAGCGCATCCCTGAGGGATATGCCACGGGAGCGTCACGTGGTCTCTCGGGCGCGGATCTGCCCGACCACGCGTACTGGGAGAAGTGGTTCCCGGCGGACTGGGTCTCCGAGATGCGCGAGCAGATCCGGCTCTGGTTCTACTCGCAGCTCTTCATGTCGGTCGCGCTCGTCGGCCGCGCCCCATTCCGCGAGGTCCTCGGCTACGAGAAGATGCTCGACGAGCGCGGCCGGGAGATGCACGGCTCGTGGGGGAACATGATCGACGCCGAGGAGGCGTTCGAGCGTATGGGCGCGGACGTAATGCGCTGGCAGTACTGCGCGCAGCCGCCGAACCAGAACCTCCTCTTCGGCTACGGCCCGGCGCACGACATCAAGCGCAAGCTTCTGACGCTGTGGAACTCGGCCGGCGGTTTTTTCATCGTGTACGCGAACATCGAGAAGTTCGAACCGCGCTTCGAGGACCTTGCGCGAGGCCTGGTCGACGCGGACGGGCTGCAACCCCTTGACCGGTGGCTCCTCGCGCGGACGCAGCAGCTCGTCGCCGAGGCAACGGCTGCGCTCGAGAGCCAGTTGACGTTCCACCTCCTCCGCGCGTTCGAGCGCTTCGTCGACGACCTCTCGAACTGGTACATCCGGCAGTCACGCAAGCGGTTCTACGGGTACGACGAAGCGGCTTTTCGCAGCCTCTGGTACGCACTCGTACAGGCGATCCGGGCGATCTCGCCGGTGATGCCTTTCCTCTCCGAGCATCTCTGGCGGATCCTCGTCACCGACGTCTGCAAGGAGGCGCCGGAATCGATCTTCCTCGCGGGCTGGCCGGAGCCGTCGGATGCGCTCGCGGCCCCCGACCTGCTGGCGGAGATCGACGAGGCGCGCCGCGTCGTCGAGCTGGGGCGGCAGGCGCGGGGGGATGCCGAGATCAAGCTGCGGCAGCCGCTCACTCGCGCCTTCGTGCGCGGGGTCGACCTCGCAAGGAAGCACGCAGACCTGATCGCGGACGAGCTGCGCGTAAAGGAGGTGGAGTTCGACGCCGGACCGGTTGCCGGCGTTCGCCTCCTCCCGAACCTGCCGCGCCTCGGCCCGCGCCTCGGCGCGAAGCTGCGCGAAGTCGGTGCAGCGCTGGAGCGGGGCGACGTCGAGCAGCTGGACGACGGCCGCCTCCTCGTCGCGGGCGAGACGCTCGAGGCGGACGACGTCATCCGCGGCGAGCGCATCACGCTTGAGGGGTGGGCGATTGCAGAACAGGGGTCGACGTCGGTCGCGCTCGACACGTCGATCACGCCCGAGCTCGAGCTCGAGGGCCGCGTCCTCGACCTGATTCGGCGGATCAACGTGATGCGGAAGGAGGCGGGACTCGAGATCACGGACAGGATCGTCCTGACGCTTCCCGAGGACGGCGACCTGTTGCAGTACGAGGAGTGGATCAAGTCCGAGACGCTCGCGACGCGGATCGAACGCGGCGCCGAGCTCGCCGTCGCGAAGGCGTAGAACGATGACGAAGATCGTCGTCGCCGCCGTCCTCCTTCTCGCCGCCGCTGCTGTCGCCGATGCGGTTCGCGACCTGGCGCGCCCCGACGCGAAGACCGTCGCGCCCGAGGCGCGAAGCCTGCAGCGGGCGCGGCTCGTGCCGACGGACGCAGCCCGGTTCACCGCCGCCGGGGGCTACCTGAAGAAGCGGATCCTGCGCGACGGACGCGAGTACCTGAGTGCAGACGCGATCGAGGACGCGTTCCCCGTCCCGGTCGAAGGGCCCATCGACATCTCGAAGGTCGCGGTCGCGCCCAATGGGATCCTCGTCCTCGCGGTCTACCGCTTTCCGCCGCAGGGAGAGGCACGCGGCGGGATCGAAGTGTGGAAGGGGCCCACCCCGATCGGAGGTTTCGGCGTTCCGTCGGGCTACTTCGGGGGCGGGCTCGCCGTCAACCGTGACGGATCACTCGTCGCGACGTTCTCGTACGACGGCCAGCTCCGCGGGATCTTCGACCGGCGCGGTCGGCGCGTCGACGACGGGGCCGAGTCGTTCCTCGTCGTCGAGTAGAACCCATCCGCTGCACGCGATGATCGCGATTCGACGGCCACGCGAGGACGACGCGGAAGGCATTGCCGAGCTCCTGAACGCGCTGGCCCGGAGCGACGCCGGCGAGGCCGTCGTCACGCCGGACGAGATCACCCACTGGCTCCGGATCCCGGGCGTCGAGTTTCTGGTGGCGGAGGGACCGGGACGCGAGCTGGCGGCGTACGCCGACGTTGCGGAGAGGGCGGCGCGCAAGCGGTACTGGATCGATCTGCGCGAACACCCGGACCGGCGCCAGCTCGGTGGCGCACACGCGCTGCTCGCGGCCGTCGAGGAGCGCGTGAGGGAGAAGGCGGCGGACGGTGCGCTCCTGCGCGGGACGTTCGACGCGTCGGACTCGTCGCTGCGCGCCGTCTACGAAGAGGCCGGTTTCCGGCTCGTCCGGCACGGCCTCGAGATGCGGATCGATCTCGGCATAGACGTTCCGGACCCGGATTGGCCCGAAGGGATCACCGTGCGCGCGTTCGTGCAGGGCGAAGACGACGAGCGGGTGCACGAGGCGCACATGGCGGCGTTCGAGGATGCGTGGGAGCATGCGTACGAGCCGTTCCCGCAGTGGCATGTCGAGCATCTGGGGCGACCGG
>JALZEM010000015.1 GCA_030862005.1 Actinomycetota bacterium
GTCGAGCTCCTCCTTCGTCAGGGGGCGGTACTCCTGAGGCGTCTGCTGCTCCGTCATTCGCCTTCCTCCCTAGTTGCTCTGGTCGATGTCGACGTCCTGCTCGGCGTTCGCGTAGGCGATCGAGTCATCGGACGCAACGTTCAGCGCGATCGCGGCGTTGATCGGCGCGGCGACGTTCGCGTTGATGAGCGACATCGCGGCGCGCTCCGGAAGCTCCTCGCCCGCGAGCGTGTCGAGCTCTTCCTTCGTCAGCGGCTTGTACTGCTCGGTGCTCGTCTCCGTCATCGTCCCTCCTAGTTGCTCTGGTCGATGTCCGCCGTCTGCTCGGCGTTCGCGTAGGCGATCGAGTTGTCCGAGAGGGCGTTGAGCGCAACGGCCGCGTTGACCGGAGCGGCCACGTTCGCGTTGATGAGCGACATCGCCGCGCGCTCCGGAAGCTCCTCGCCCGCGAGCCTGTCGAGCTCTTCCTTCGTCAGCGGCTTGTACTCCTGAGGGGTCTGCTCGGTCATCTGGTGCCTTTCCTCTCGCTAGTTGCTCTGGTCGATCGGCGTGGTCTGCGCGGCGTCGGCATACGCGATCGCGCCGTCTGAAAGGACGTTCGCGGCGACCGCCGCGTTGATCGGGATCGCGAGGTTCGCGTTCACGAGCGACATCGCCGCCCGCTCCGGCAGCTCCTCGCCCGCGAGCTCGTCGAGCTCCTCGCGCGAAAGCGGCCTGTACTGGCTCCGTTCTTCCGTCATGTTGTTCTCCCTTCTCTCGCTTGTTCTGGTTGAGGTCGTGCGTCGCGCGGCTGACCGCTGCTTACTCCGGCGTCCGCTTCGTCGTTGCCTCGGTCTCCAGCACTTCTGTCCGTCCGTCCCGCTGGACGATGCGCTGCCTGCTCGAGACGTGCGTGCGAGACCGACCGGGCTCGTTCACGTTGGCGGCGACGGCTGCGTTGACACTGCCGACGGCCTCGGTGCCGTCCGCGCTCCGTCGGATCGTCTTCTGGATGACCTTCCGGACATTCATCCCCTATGCATTCCCGCGCTCCGCACCGCGAAACGAGACATCAACGCGGGTTGACCTCCATGCCGCAAGCCGAACGCGCTGGCGCCCGACTGAGCCGACGCTGCGGCCGTTTCCTGCGTCACGAATAGATGCCTGATCGTCAACGACGATTGACGTGCCGGGAATTCGGCCTACAGTCAACCTGTGGGTCGAAATCCGATCGAACGCGCCGTTTCAGCGGCGGAGGAGCAGAGGCCGGGCGAGGGGCTCCAAACGGTTGCCGCCCTCCGGGAGCGGCTTGATGCTCTCGAGGCACGCCACGTCGAAAACGCGGTGCGCGCCGGGTGGTCGTGGCGGCAGGTCGCGGAAGCTCTAGGGGTAACGAAGCAGGCCGCGCACAAGAAGCACGCGAAGCGTGTGGCCGCAACGTTGCACGCCGAGCCGGAGGACGGCGCCGGCGATAGCAGGCGGCTCCTCGTCACCGGTCCCGCGCGCGAATCCGTCCATTTCGCCCGCGAGGAGGCGGAGGCGCTCGGTGCGCTCGAGATCGCCCCCGAGCACCTGCTCGTCGGCCTCCTCCGCGATGAGCGTGGCCCGGTCGTGCGGGCGCTCGACTCTGTGGGCGTGTCGCTCCCGCAAGCGCGGGACGAGGTTGCGCGCCTCCACGCGCGCGGTCGACCGCCCCGCGCCAAGGCGGTCGACGCGTCCGTTCCAGGCGAGCGGCCGCGCGTGTCCGGGGCGACGCGGGACGTGATGGAGCAGGCCGTGCGCGAGGCAGTCGGACGCCGTGACGGGCACCTCGGTGTCGAGCATCTTCTACTCGCGCTTCTGCGCGACCGCAGAGCAGTTCCCGCGCGAACGCTGATCGCGCTGGGAACCGCGGCGGACGAGGTCGAGCGTGCGCTCGACGAGGTTCTCGGCCGCGGCTAATACATTTACGGCGTGACGCGCAGGCAACGGACGCGCTGGGACGAAGACAATGAGCTCGCCCTGAACCCGTGGGCGTTCCTCGCCGTTGCGGTGATCCTGGGCGCGATCATCGCGCCGATCGTCCTCGTGAGGGTCCTCGGCTAACGGTCCCGGGCTCGCCGCTCGTCGACCGGCGCGCCCTCCTGGGGAGCGCCGCCGGGCCCGCCCATCGCCACCCCGCCCTCTTCGACCACGTCGCGTGGGTCTGCCGTCCGGTATCGCGCGCTCTGTGTGCCGCCGCGCGGGTCGCTTTCGCGATCGAGCGCGTGGACGTCCCCCTCCTGCTTCCCGGGCTCCGCTCCGCCGGCGCCGCGCTTGAGCCAGCGGTCGAAGAAGCTCACCGGACGAGCCGGAAGGCGCTGCGGCTCTCGCTCACCTCGACGACCCGCTCCGTGCCTGGTCCCGATCGGTCCTCGCCCAGTGTCGCATCGAGCTTCGCCTCGAGCTCACCCGTCTCCGCGAGTTCCTGAACGATGTCGGCGCCGCCAAGGAGCTCGCCACGGACGAACACCTGCGGGATCGTCGGCCAGTTCGACAGCGCAGAGAGCTCCTGCCGGATCTCCGGATCGGGGAGAACGTCGACCGCCGTGATCGGAGCACGCACGGCGCGCAGCGCCTCGAGCGCACGCGCCGAGTTCCCGCAGTACGCCTGTTGCGGCGTCCCCTTCATGAAGAGGACGA
>JALZEM010000029.1 GCA_030862005.1 Actinomycetota bacterium
ACGACCGCGCGAACCTCCTCGTCCGAGTCCGGCAGGACGGCGACGGCAGGGGCGGCGCGGTAGTGGAGGAGCCCATCCGATTCGTACGTCCGCAGCTGGTCGCGGTCGGTGAGGACGTTCGCCTCGCCGCAGATCCGCTCGAGCTCCTCGACTAGCGCGCGGGCGTCCAATCTGCCTCCTAGCTACCGCATACCCAGGATGAAAAGCCTATGCACCGCGAGGAGGGGCGGGACGGCGCAGCGGCCGCCCGCCCGCAGTCACTGTCGATTTACCAGAACGACAGGTCCGTGTCGCCGCCGCTTAGCTCGCCCACGAGGAAGTTCAGGAAGAAGAACCCGAAGAACACCATCGCGAGGCTGAGGATCACGTACGAGTACCACGGCGCCTTCGCCGGACGCGGCAGCCTCGAGATCAGGTACATGAGGAAGAGCGGCATGATCAACGCCGCCAGGTTCGACATGTTCGCCGCCCACGCGACGAGGTTCGTCGGAAGCGTCTGGAAGATGATCAGCGAGATGACAACCGCGAGAAGGATCATGAACGGGTAGTAGAACTTCCGCGGGTCGCCGCCGATCCACGTGCGGAACCTCGAGCTCGAGCCGTAGATGGCGTCGACCATGTTCCGCGTCAGCATCTCGAACACGACCATCTGGGTCGTGAAGAGCACGAGGAAGCCGATGATCAGCGAGAGGTAGAAGAAGAAGTCGCCCTCGCCCGTCGCCCGCAGCTGGTCGGCCGCATACGTCGGCATCGTCTCGCGGCTCGGCGCCACGCCCGTCTCCTGCGCGAGATGGCTGATCAGGATCCCTGGCAGGAGGATCCCGAGGAACGCGCCGGGGACGAACACGACCCACATCTCGAGCGTCAGGTAGCGCCACCACCGCTTCCACCGGGCGGCGTTCTCGGGCGTCTCGCGGAACGTCGTTCCGATCGCCGCCACCTCGCGCTTCTCGCCGCCGAGGAGCGCGGGGATGTAGCCCGCGCGCGAGCCCATCCCGTAGCCCTTGTCGCGGTAGTAGTTCATGAAGACGTAGTTGAGGCCCGACGCCATCGCCGCGAAACCGGCGACCGCGCCGATGTCTCCGGCAGCGACTCCTTCCGGCGGGAGTGAAGGCCGGAAAAGCCCTTCGAGGCCGTCGCCGAGGTCGTCCCAGCCGACGACGAGGATGTCGATGATGAACATGAGCAGGAGAATCCCGAGGACGAGCACCCAGTTCACGAGCTCGAGCGTGCGCGAGATCTTCCGACCGATCAGCGTGATCACGAAGACAGTCGCGATGAGACCAACGGCAATCCAGCGCGACGTCGTTCGGTCCTCCTCGCCCGGAATGTCGCCCGTAATGAGCGTGAAGAGCCCGTCGCCGGCCGCCGCCGCCCAGCCGCCCGTGATGAACGCGAGGTAGAAGAGGACGATCGCGAGGATCGTGCCGACGTACGCCCCCGGCGGGACGCGGCCGAATCCGATCGACGGCACCTCGCCCGTCGCCATGACGTACCGCCCGATCTCCATGTTGTAGAAGGCCTGGAAAAGGATCGAGATCAGCGCGACGAAACCCACACCGACCCAGCCGTTCAGGCCGATCGCGAGCGGCGCGAGCAGCCACTCGCCGCTTCCGATCGAGAGTCCGAGTGCGATCAGCGCCGGGCCGAGGACGAGCGTGATGACCTGCTTCGCCCCGAGCCGCGGGACTCCGAAGACCTCCTCGGGCTCGGGAAGATCGTCGACGCCCAGCGGCGGACGGCCGGGCCCGAGCTCGTACGTCCCTCCGCGGCCGACAGCTTCTTCGTACGTTGCCATTCCGACCTCCCCTGTTGGACGCCTAGGCACGAGCGACGAAACGATCAAACCGTCTGGCGAGCGTTTGAATACCGACTACCCGCGACGCCAAACCTCGGGATTGACGACGTTCTGCGGGCGCCGATTCTCCAGCAACACCGCTTTCAGGGCTTCGACGCAGAGCATCCCCATCGCCTCGCGCGTTTCGTGCGTCGCGCTGCCCAGATGCGGCGCCACGACGACGTTCTCGAGCTCGAGGAGGCCGCGCGCGACCGCCGGCTCCCGTTCGAAGACGTCGAGCGCCGCGCCCGCGATCTCCCCTGCGAGAAGGGCCTCGACGAGCGCCGCCTCGTCGACGAGCGCGCCGCGGGCGGTGTTCACGAGCAGCCCGCCGGATCGCATCGCACGCAGCTCGTCGCGCCCGATCAGGTGGTGCGTCTCCGCGGTGAGCGGACAGTGAAGGCTCACGACGTCACACGATGCGAGCAGGGCGTCGAGCGGCAGCCACTCGATCTCCACATCCTTTGCGCCGCTCCGGTTCGTGTAGGCGACCTGCATTCCGAGCGGCTCGGCGAGGCGTGCCACGGCACGGCCGATGCTTCCGAGCCCGACGAGGCCGAGCGAGAGACCCGACAGCCCTCGCCCGAGCATGAAGGTCGGTGCCCACGACCAGTCGCCGCCGCTCCGGAGAAACCGATCTCCCTCCGTCACCCGCCGCGTAAGCGCGAGGAGCAGCGCGAGCGTGAACTCGGCCGTCGTCTCGGTCAGGACGTCGGGCGTGTTCGTGAGGACGATGCCCCGGCGCGTCGCCTCTTCGACGTCGACCGTGTCGTAGCCGACGGCATGATGCGCGATCACGCGGAGGTCGCGGCCGGCCGCGTCGAAGACGGCGGTGTCGATCCGGTCGGTCAGCATCGTCACGAGCCCGTGCACCCCTGCGACGTGCGCGAGCAGGTCGTCGCGCGGCGGAGGACTCTCCGCGTCGTGGATTCTCAGCTCGAACAGACGCTCGAGCTCGGACCGGACGACAGGAGAGACCCGGCGCGACGCGAACACGGCCGGTTTCATCGCATCACCAGGGGGAATCTACGGTCTGTGCGCGAGCTGACGCCCGAGCTCCGCGCGCTTCACGATCTTGCGCGTGCAGCGTCCGAGGGGACGCATGACGTTGACATGCTCCTACGCGCGATCTGCGAGAGCGTGGCGGAGACGTTCGGCTTCGACCGCGTGTCGGTTACCCGCTATTCGCCCGAGACGCGAATGATGACTCCGCTCGTGGCCCACGGCGTCCCGGACGACCCGACGCGTCCGCCGATGCCGATCGAGACGCAGCCCCTGCTCGGCCATGCGCTCGAAGCGCGCACGGCCGTCTTCGTCCGGGACGTCGGCATCGACCCCGCGTTGTCCCCCGAGATCATCGAGACGCTCGGGCTCCGGTCCGTGCTCGCGGTTCCGCTCATCTCCAGCGGGGAGTGCATCGGATTTCTCACCGCCGACCGCGGCGGCACGGTCTTCGAGCTCCCCCAGGCGACGCTCGACCTCCTAACGGCGATCGGCGCCATGGTGGCCGTCCTGGTCGCACAAGCGTTCGAGCGAAGCGAGCTCGTGCGCCTCGACGAGCTCAAGAGCGAGTTCATCGCACTCGCCTCGCACGAGCTCCGAACACCCACGGCCGTCATTCACGGGATCGCGACGACGCTGAACGAGCGCGGTGACGACCTCGGACGTGACCAGCGCTACCAGCTCCAGCGGGCGCTCGTGGAGCAGACCGACCGGTTGCGGCGACTCGTCGACCAGCTTCTCGACCTATCGCGACTCGAAGCGGACGCGATCAAGATCGACCCCGAGCCTTTCCGCGTCCGTCGCCGCGTCGAGGAGGTGCTCTTGACGCACGCAGGCCCGCGGGCGCAGGACGTCCGCATCGACGTCCCACCCCAGCTCGAGGCTGTCGCCGACCCGAATGTCTTCGAACGGATCGTCGCGAACCTCGTCACGAACGCGTTCAAGTACGGCGCGCCGCCCGTGATCGTGTCGGCTCAGCAGTCGGACCGTCACCTTCGCGTCGCGGTCGAGGATCGCGGGCGGGGTGTCGAGCCGCAGTTCGTCCCGGAGCTCTTCCAGCGTTTCACCCGGAGCGACCTCTCGGCTACAGAGACGTACGGCGCGGGCCTAGGCCTCTCGATCGCGCAGTCGTATGCAGAGGCGCACGGCGGCGGGATCTTCTACCGCGAGGCGGAGCCGCACGGGGCGCACTTCGAGGTCGTGCTCCCGCTCCGGGAGTAGCGCGGACGGCTACCGCCCTCCCGGCAGGCGCTACGCTTCAAAAGATGAAGCAACGGACGGCGGACCCCTATCGTGACCTCGACGTCATCGACGCACGCGCCCCGCGCGTCAACCAGGCGACGATCGGCGTCTTCGCGCTGATCACGGTCCTCGCCGGCTGGTGGCCTTTGCTCGCGATCCTCGCGGCGCAGCTCGTGATCGGGCTGGTCTTCGGCAGGCGGTACTGCCTCCCCTGTCTCGTCTACTTCGAGCTCATCCAGCCCCGGACCGGCGAAGGGCCGCTCGAGGACGCGCGTCCGCCCCGCTTCGCGAACATGATCGGCGCCGCCGTTCTCGCGGCGGCCTCGCTCGCCCACGCCGTCGGCTTATCGACGCTCGGGTGGGCGCTCGGTCTGGTCGTGGCGGCGCTTGCGCTGCTCGCTGCGGTCACCGGCGTCTGCGTCGGCTGCGAGATGTACCGCCTCTCCGCGCGTTGGCGCGGCATCCGTTCGCACCGGCTCGACCGCGTCGAGCTCGGCGAGCTCGGGGTCGCCTCGGACACCGAGGTCGTCGTGCACTTCACACATCCGCTCTGCGCGGACTGCCGGACGCTCGAGGAGCGGCTCCGGTCCGAAGGCCGGAACGTGGTCGCGGTCGACGTCTCGAAGCGGCCCGAGGTTGCGCGGAAGTACGGCGTCGCGCTCGTGCCGACCGCGGTCGCCGTCGCACCGGGCGGCCGCGTGACGGCACGCCTCGCGGGCTGACACGGGCGGGGTGGGCCGGGCGCCTCCGTCTCTCCACGTGCGCAGGGTCAGGCGTCACCCGGCGGAATGATCGGGAGGGCGGGCGCGACCTTCCGCCGCCCGCCCGCCTCGTAGACCACGTCGACGCTGTCGTTCTTCCGGTACGTCCCGGCGATCCCGAACGCGATGCTGAGCCACCGAAGCGCGCCGAGCCTTCCTTCCTTCGCGAGCGGTTTCGAGAAATGCAGCACGGCGTCGACGACGTCGTAATCGCGTCCCGGTTCCTGGAGAACGCCGTTCACGTAGACGTCGAACGGCTGGTGCGCGTCGGATGGGAGCGGGACAGTCCAGACTTCGGCCACCGAAGCTCAGAAGCCTAGACTGCCGCTCCGCCCGGACCCCTCGGGCACCCCTCGCGCTGCCTGAAGTCCCTCTCACTCTCCCGATCGAGGTACTTCGCCCTGATCCCACTGAACCACAAAACGAGTGAATTTCAACTCTGGCGTTTCGAGCACGAGCGCGCGGCGGTGAACTACGAGCTGCCCCTCGTGGTGGATAGGCGGAAACAGCAGCACATAGAATCGCCCCCGGATGACGCCGCGGAACCGCGTCTGGCTTCTCGTCGCCCTGGCCGTCTTCGCCGCAGTCGTTCTCGTACTTCCGCTCACCTTTGGCCTGCCCGAAGGCGGAAGCCCGCCCGCCAGCGCCACGCCGAGCGGCGACGCGATCAACCAGGTCTACTGGGTCGTCTTCGCGATCGCTGCGGTCGTCTTCTTCGCGGTCGAGACGACGCTGATCGTCTTCATCTTCCGGTACGCGCGGCGCCCCGAGATCGC
>JALZEM010000046.1 GCA_030862005.1 Actinomycetota bacterium
GCACCGGGATGATTCGTAGATCCGCTTCAAGGGCGCGAAGCGTAATCCGGCGCCGCCCTCCCGTCAGCGAGGTTCGCTCGTCTCGCGATCAGCGAAGCGTCCTATCCGTCGCCCGCCGCCTCGAAGACGATGACGTCGCTGGACATACGCCCATCGACCTGAAACGCATAACAACCGGGCGCACGAACGAGCGTGCTGGAGACGCCGAAGTCCGAGTCCGGACGGCGCTTCACCGCGAACCTCAGTTCGGCAATCGGCATGCTTCCGTCGATGGAGAAGCGAATCCGACGTGAACCGTCAACCTGGCGACCACGAACGAGTATCGGCCCCGCGTAGCGCGGGCTTACCGCCCAGAGCGTCTTATGGAAATACCAGCCGTTCCGGCGAACGTCGCCGCTGAGATCAACAACGCCAAGTGGACTTGGCGGTGCAACAGCCATTTCCCATGACCGGGTACGCGGGGCCGTCCCCGAGAGCAATGGCGACGCGCGGGTCGGGCCGACCGCCCCTCGTCCTCGGGCACTTCGAGCCAGCCTCTATTCGCGGATCCGGAGCGGGCGGCGGAGACGCATCGATCCTTCGGCTGGCGCGTCCGCCTTGGCCCGACGGGAACCCTGCTCGTTTTCCGGGCGGAGGGAGCAGCCGAGCGGGAGTACGACGACGCTGACCATCACGGCACCGAGAAGACGGCGCACACCCGATGTCTACTACCGAGTGCGGCTGAACGAAAGAGAGACCGCTGCTTCGCGATTCTGGTGATACGCGAACTTCGGGGCTTGCGCGCAAGCACTCAAGCCCTATTCAAGTCGTAAGCGCGCTCGCTCTCAGCCCCCTCGCGGTGAAGGACATCCACGATTCGGCGTGGTAACGACATTTCAAGCGCGATCGCTTGGCGACCGGCCTCGCCGATACTGGTTCGCGTCGCGTCCGGATCGGTCCAATAGCTCGTCGCGTGGCTCGCCACCTGCCAGTCGAGTTGCCACACGTCCCTCGTTAGTTGCTCCAGGATGCGATAAGCCTCTTTGTCGTGGTGAGCTACTGCGACGAGACTCTCGATCGTGGCGGTGAGATGCGCGTGCATAGCGGCGTCGTAGTCGAGGATGCTTTTCTCTTGAAACAGCGGCGCTCTCATAGTGGCCGCGGTGGTGAACCACGTAATCTCATGTAGCGCACTCGCGAGGTGCTTCGTCAGCTCTTGAACCGCGGCCGCGCGCGCGTCTTCCTTTTCATCCCGCTGTATGCGCTCCCATTTTTCGTGCTCCAGTTGGCGCTCATGACGGCCACTTAGCCAGGCGCCGAAAAACGCCCCGCCCGCACCGATGAGAGCAGCGACGATGCCAAGCATAAATTCCACAAGATCACGGTAGCGACCCCTCTGGATGGCTCTTCTCCCCGTGCAGCGAGCAGGCGAGCCGCAGGCGCTGTCGCGCGCGACAAGGTCCCAAGATCGCCACTTCGCGCTTCGGCGCAAAGGCGAGGTTCGACACGCCGACCACACGATGCTCGCGTGCCTATCGCTCCCCCTCAGTCGGGCGAGGGCGGTACGCGCCGCGTAGCCGGATTGTCGTCGCGCGGTGCCCAATACTGCCCCCTCCCCGTAAGCGGGGGGCGCGTCATCCAACACACGGCCCAGTAATTCTTCTGCCCGAGCCGGAGTAGCGCCTGTCGACGGTGCCCACCGTCAACCATCCGGTAGGACGGCAGATGAACGAACACCGGCGGCGCGTCCCACCCACGCTCGAACAATCCGATCATCTCGACCACTTTGCGCTCCAACTCGTCCGGGACGTCTGGATGATCGAAGGACGGCGATGGCCCCCCGACCGGGTAGATGTCCGCAAGCGGTAGTTCGGCCATCAGGTACACGTAGTCCTCCCGCAGCAAGGCGTCCGCGATCATGCCGTCGCCGCCGCCCTCGCGATTGAACCATTGAGCCCACGCTGCAAGCTCACCTGCCGCGTGCGCTTCGCGCGCCGACGTCGCGGTAGCGCGGAAGGTCACCGTCGTCGCCATGACATCAACGGTGCCAGCCGCGAGGCTATTTCGCCAACCCTCCTAGGAGACTTTGGCGAAATACCCCCCGCCGTTCCAGCATGATGAAGCGACCGTGCAGGCGGCGCTGACGGCCGACTTCTGGCTCTCAGTCGCCGCGCCCGGAGCCGTGTCGCTGTGCCTTATCGCGGCAGGCACCGTAAAACGACGCTACCTCGTCTTGGCAATCGGCATCCTCGGGCTGTTGGCGTCGGTCGGCTGGCTCATCCTCGGCCTGTACGTCGAAGCAGTGATTGAGTGACTGCCCCGTGCCGACGCGCGCGTCTATTTCGCCAAACGCTCCTAGTAGACCGGAGCGTTCACGCGGAGCGACCAGACACGTGTCCGCTTCCGCTCGGCTCCGACTCCCGCCGATCGGACATGCGACGTGAGTCCGAGGCTCCGGAGATGCCGTCCCGCCTCCTGGACCGGAACGCCCGCCTCGTCCGCTACCTCGTGCGTTGTCGCCTCGTGCCCGCCAAGCCGCTCGACCGTTTCAAGGACGCGCCCGCGGTTCGCGTCACGGATGCCGGTGCGGGTTCGTCTCGGCGCGGGCGCTAGCTCCGTGTGCGCCTGTTCGCGGTGCGCGCGGCTGCGCTCGATCGCCTGAAGCATCGTCCCGGTCGCGTGCCCAGCCGCAGCGACAACAGGTGACGTTCCCGCCTTCGCGGAGCGCCTGGTCGATTTCCTTCTGCCGCCATTCCAGAAGGTCTCTCTTCCTCCGGCGAGCCCATAGCGAAACCGGAACTACTCGAAGCGAACGCCGCTGATCGAGCCCGCGGCGAGTTGGCGACCCCAGCCACCGGCGCGCTTCTCGACGGCGCGGTCTGCCGCCGTGATCAGGAGCCAATCCGCGATGCCGTGTGCGGGGTGATCGACCGCCGACAGCTCCTCAATCCGCATCGAGCGGAGTTCGAGTCCCGGCGAGCCATCACGCTTCCGCAGCCCGAGCACCTCGTCCATGTAGACCCCGCGCCGCTATAGAAAAGGAAAAGCCGCATGGTGCGGCAAGTTCGTGAAGCGGACGACGGGGATCGAACCCGCGACCCTCAGCTTGGGAAGCTGATGCTCTACCAACTGAGCTACGTCCGCGTGCGCGTCATTCTACCGAGGGATATGCGCGCCTCCGGATCGGGCCGACAATACGAGGGATGATCATGCGCGGCGTGCGGCCCGCCAGGCGACGAGGAGGTGGTGGCATGCAGGCGTTTTTGAACCTCAGGCGCGAACAGGGTCAGACCATGACCGAGTACGCGGTCGTGCTCGCCGTCATCACTCCCGCGATCATCGCAGCGCTCGCGCTCATTTCGGACGGCTTCGTCGCTCGGCTCGAGACCGTCACCGGGTACCTCACGTAGCGACCTGAACCCGTCGCCGTGCGGCCGAGGCCACGCAGCGCCCTCCATGAGCAAAGGACGGCGAAGGGCGGCCGCCGCAACGCCGCCCCTGCGGCGAGATCCTAACGCTCGCCCTTCTTCGGGTGCGCGATAATGCGCATAACCGATCCGGTTGCGGGCATATATCTCCCGAGACGCCCGCGAACGGCGAGACGAAGGAGGCGACCATGATTGCCGCGCAGGAACTCGCTACCACGGCTCAGGCGCTCGTCGCCGAAGGCAAGGGCATCCTGGCCGCCGACGAGAGCACGGGCACGATCAAGAAGCGATTCGACTCGATCGAGGTCGAGTCGACCGAAGAGACCCGCCGCGCGTACCGGCAGATGCTCTTCACGACGGAGGGGGCCGCGGAATTCATCAGCGGCGTGATCCTCTACGACGAGACGATTCGGCAGTCGACGGACGACGGGACGCCGTTCCCCCAGTTGCTCGAGGGCGAGGGGATCATTCCCGGCATCAAGGTCGACTGCGGCGCGAAGCCACTCGCGCTCGCCGACGGCGAGACCGTGACCGAGGGCCTGGACGGACTGCGCGACCGTCTCGACGAGTACCGGCAGCTCGGTGCCCGTTTCGCCAAGTGGCGCGCTACGTATTCGATCGGAAACGGGCTACCGAGCGAGTACTGCGTCTGGGTCAACGCTCATGCCCTCGCCCGGTACGCCGCGCTCTGTCAGGAGGCTGGTCTCGTCCCCATCGTCGAGCCCGAAGTTCTGCAAGAAGGATCGCACACGCTCGACGCGAGCTCGCGGGCGACCGGCCGCGTGCTACAGGCCGTCTACACCGAGCTTCATGACCAACGCGTGGAGCTGCGCGGGACGCTGCTCAAGCCGAACATGGTGCTCTCGGGCTACGACGCATCTCAGCGGGCCGGCGCGGACGAGGTCGCCGACGCGACGCTCGAATGCCTCTACCGGCATGTTCCCGCCGCCGTTCCGGGGATCGTCTTCCTGTCCGGTGGCCAGACCGACGAGGACGCGACGGCCCACCTGAACGCGATGAACCAGCGGGGTCCACATCCCTGGGAGCTCTCGTTCTCGTACGGCCGCGCGCTCCAGGCACCCGCGCTCAAGGCGTGGCGAGGGCGCTCGGAGAACGTGGAGGCAGGGCAGCAGGCGTACCTCCACCGCGCTCGACTGAACGGCGCTGCCCGAACGGGGAGCTATTCCATGGAGATGGAGGAGCTCGCTCCGGCGTAAGGGGGACGCGCGGGCCGGCGCACCGGCCTGCACCTCCGGCTAGCGGTACTCGCGGCCGCTTAGCTTCGAGAGCTTCTCGAAGGCGTGCCACGCTTGCACACGCCTGACGGTGCCCGAGCGTGAGCGGATCACCATCGAGTCCGTGACGGCGCCCTCGGCCGTATAGCGCACGCCCTCGAGCAGCGCGCCGTCCGTCACGCCGGTCGCGGCGACGAAGATGTTGTCGCCGCCCACGAGGTCGTCCGTCGTGAGGACACGGTCGACGTCGTAGCCAGCCTCCACGAGCTTCGCGCGCTCCGCGTCGTCCCGCGGCCAGAGCCTCCCCTGCACCGCACCAGCGAGACATTTGACGGCGGCCGCAGCGATCACGCCCTCGGGCGTTCCCCCGATTCCCATCATGAGGTCGACCGGGCGCCACGGGTTCGCAGCGGCGATCGCGGGCGCGACGTCGCCGTCGGTAATCAGCATCACCTTCGCGCCGCAGTCGCGGAGACCGGCGATCAGTTCCTCGTTCCGCGGCCGGTCGAGGACGACGACGGCGACGTCACTCGGCTTTGTCCCCTTCGCCTCCGCCACGCGCCTCACGTTGTCCTCGGGTGACGCGTCGATGTCGATCGCGTCCGCGACCTCGGCGCCGCACGCGATCTTGTCCATGTATACGGCCGCGCCGGGGAAGAACATCGTCCCCCGCTCCGCGAGAGCGATGACCGCGATCGCGTTCGGCTGGCCAACCGAGGTGAGGCGCGTGCCTTCCAGCGGATCGACCGCGACGTCGACCTCCGGCGGCTGGCCGCTTCCGACCTTCTCGCCGTTGTAGAGCATCGGCGCCTCGTCCTTCTCGCCTTCGCCGATCACGACGACGCCGTCCATCGCGACGGTGTCGAGGACGGCTCGCATCCCATCGACAGCCGCTTGGTCGGCCGCGTTCTTGTCGCCGCGGCCGACCCACCTGGCCGCGGCGAGCGCGGCGGCCTCGGTGACGCGGACGAGCTCGAGTGCGAGGTTGCGGTCCGGAACCGTGCCGACTGCCGTTGCCGTCACTCGCCCATCCTAAAAGCCGGCCGCTCGGCCGTCGAAAGGATCGGCGCTTCGGCAGGCGGAGCTGCGGGCTCCTCGTAGACGACGACAAGGGCTCCGGCTGCGAGCACCGCCGCGCCTCCGACCGCGACCTGCCATCCGAGCTCCTGGCCGAGAATCGCCCAGGCGAGAAAGGAGGCCGACACCGGCTCGAGATAGGCGAGGAGGCCGGCCGCCTGCGCCGTCACGTGGCGGAGGTTCCAGACGTACAGCGCGCCCATCGCGCCCGTGAGAACCACGCCGAGGAGGACGACGTACGGCCATTCATCGCTCGTCGGGAGCGTGCGGCTCCCGCGCAGCAAGAAGGGCGCGAGGACCGCAGCGACGATCACGTATTGCCAGAACGCGAGCATGAACGGCGAGACGTGGTGCGTCACCGTCTTCACGCCGATGATGAGGAAGGCATACGTGAGTGCGGCACCGAGGCCCAGGGCGATCGCAAGCGGGTCGGCGCCCGATCCCTCCTCCCCTCCGAGCGCGATCAGCGCAAGACCGGGACCCGAGATCCCGAGGGCAGCGAGGCCGATCCGACTTCGCCGCTCGCCGAGGATCGCTGGGGCGAAGATCGCGACGAATACGGGTGCGGTGTAGACCGTGAGGATCGCGACGGCGACCGACGATCGCTTCAGCGTCTCGAAGAAGAGGACCCAGTGGAGCGCGAGGAGAAGGCCGAGCGCCAGCACGCGCACGCGGTGACTCCCAAGGCGGAGCGACTCGAGCCGCCGGAGGGCGACGAGCAGAAGCGGGAGCGAGAGCGCAGCCAGGAGGCAGCGCCAGAAGACGAGCGCCTCGCCCGCGAGCTCGAGGCCGGCCACGATGACGGAGACGAGGCCCCACGAGGCAGCGACCGTCGCGAGGAGGAGGTTCCAGCGCACGCGCGCCGATGCTAGCCGCGGCGTGTGCCTATTCCGGCGACGCCGGCTCGCCTGGAAGCTTCGCGAGGAGCTGCTTGACCCGACGCAGGATGTCGGCCTCCTCGTGTCCGAAGTCGTCCAGGTACGACGTCAGGGCGGAGCGGACGATCCGAAGCTCCTCGTCGCTGAGCTCGATCGTGTGCATGGCCAGAGCCTAGGCCACCGCGCGCGAAGCAGTCGACGGATCTTCCGTTCCGCACGCGGAACCCTCGTCCTACCTGCCGGTGTTCGTTTTACCCAACAACCGTGTGACTACATTCGCTCCGGCGCATCGACGCCGATCAGGTCGAGGCAGCGCGCAATCACTGTCTGCGTCGCGCGGCAGAGACCCAGGCGGAAGGCCTCCGTGTCGCTTCCGAGCACGCGGTGGTGGTGGTAGAAACGGTGGAAGTCGTCCGCGAGACGAATCGCGTAGGTCGGGAGCGCGTGCGGGGCCGAGCGCTCCGTCGCGTCCGCCGCGATGAACGGGAACTCGATCAGCCGCTTGACGAGCTCGCGTTCCTCGTCCTCGAGCTCGCCCCGACGCCCAACGCCCAACGTCCCGTCGGCCGCGTTGCGCAGAATCCCGGCGATCCGCGCGTGCGCGTACTGGACGTAGTAGACCTTGTTCGCCTCGGTCTGCTCGCGCGCGAGGTCGACGTCGATCTCGATCGCCTGCTCGTGCCCGCGCGCGACGAGGTACCAGCGGCCAGCGTCGACGCCGATCACATCCAGAAGCTCGTCGAGGAAGACGACGTCGCCGCGGCGCTTGGACATCTTGCGTGCTTCCCCCTGCTCAGTTACGTGAACGAGCTGGTAGATCAGCACCTCAACGATTTCGGGATCGCGTCCGAACGCGGCACCGAGGGCCTTCAGCCGCGCCACGTAGCCGTGGTGATCGGCGCCGAGAACGTAGACGAGGCGGTCGAACCCGCGCGCGAGCTTGTGGCGCATGTACGCCGCGTCGGCCGCGAAATAGGTCGGGCGGCCGTCGGAGCGCACGAGGACGCGGTCCTTGTCGTCACCCCATTCCGTGGTGCGGAGCCACCGCGCGCCCTCTGACTCGAACAGAGGAAGCTCGGCGAGCACGGCATCGATCTCCTGCTCGACCTCGCTCTGGCGGACCCACGAGTCGATGTGGACGCGAAAGCGGGTGAGGGTCGTCTCGATCCGGGCGAGCATCGCGTCGACCGCGTCGGCGTCGAGGTCCGCGACGTCTGCCATATAGGAGCCGTGGTAGCCCTCCGCGGGAGGCTCCTCGCCGCGGCGCCGCGCCTCCACCGAGGCCCGGAAGCGCTCGATCTGCTCACCGACGTCGTTCACGTAGAACTCGCGTTCGACGTCGTGGCCGGCGAAGGCGACGAGCCGCGCGACGGAATCGCCGTAGGCGGCGTTTCGCGCCGACGCAACCGTGAGCGGACCCGTGGGGTTGGCGGAGACGAGCTCGACGAGCACACGCTCGGGCGAGCTTGGTGTGCCGGCGCCGTAGTGTGGCCCATCGCCGAGGATCTCCTCGAGAACCTCGGCGAACCAGCCTGCGTCGAGCTCGAGGTTGACGAAGCCCGGCGGCGCTCCCCACGC
>JALZEM010000047.1 GCA_030862005.1 Actinomycetota bacterium
TTCGAGGTCGGCGCGGGCGCCGCCGTCACGGGCTCCTCAATCACGTCGAGTGCCTTCCCCATTCCCCTCGTTTCGGCCGATCCCCCGGAAGGGGTACGGCCTTCTAGAACGCACCTAAGCAGAAAATCCCGCCATCACAACCCGTGACGAGGAAATCCACGAAAACGGGTGCCTCGCCTCAGGCGGTTCCGCCGAAGCCGATCTGGGTGTCGCGTGAGAAGCGCTTGACGTAGACGACGTTCCTGAGCGGGATGAAGTAGCGCCCGTCGTCGGCCTCGAGTTCGAAGACGGCGTCGCGCTCGCCTTCGAGTGCCCGTCGCAGGCCATCCGCCGCGTCGGTCGCAACGAGGACCGCGATTGCGTGGCCTCCCTTGAACGTGACCTCGAGCCGAACGCGCTCTCGCTCGTTAGGCATCGGCCGACACAACCTCGGCGAGAACGCCGTGGACGGAATCGGGATGGACGAACGAGACTTCGTGACCGCCCAGCCCTTCTCGAGGGAGCGGGTCGATCACCTCTGCTCCGGCGGCGGCGAGCTCTCCGACGGCTGCCTCGACGTCCTCGACCTCGAACGCAACGTGGTGCATCCCGGGCCCACGCTTCGAGAGGAATCGGCCGACCGCGGTATCCGCGGCCACGGGAGATACGAGCTCGACGCGACCGTTCCCGACCCGGAGGTAGACGGCCTCGACGCCTTCGCGCTCCATCCGCCCTCGCACCTCGACGCTCGCTCCGAAGAGCCGTGTGTACGTCTCGACGGCCTCGCCGAGGTCGTAGACGGCCATGGCGACATGGTGGACGCCCCGCACGTTCACGGGCCGGATCGTAACGATTCCGGCCGGAGCCGCCCTCGCCCGCTAGCCCTGGTCGACGAGCTCGACGACGCGCGGCGTCCCGACCGTGTCAGATGCATTCGACTCGGCGGATACGCCCGCGAGCAAATGCTCGAGCTCCGACCGAACGAGCGTCTCCTTCTCGAGGAGCGCGACCGCGAGCATGTCGAGCGTGGAACGGTGCTTCGTGAGGAGCCGGAGCGCCTCCCCGAACGCGTAATCCGTCAGGCGCGCCTGCTCCTGGTCGCGTACCTGCTTCATGTGCTCGGAGAGCGCGTAGTTGTCGGCGCGCATCGTCCGCGATGCGACCTCGTCCCCCATCCCGAACTCGAAGATCATCCTCCGCGCGAGCTCCGTCACGCGCTCGAGGTCGTTTGCCGCGCCGTTTGTCACGGCGCCGAAGACGTTGTGCTCGGCGGCGCGTCCGGCAAGCATGACCTTCATGAGGTCGATGAACTCCTCCTTCGTGTGGAGGTAGCGGTCCTCTTGCGGGGTGTTCAGCGTGTAGCCGAGCGCCTGGCCGCGGGAGACGATGGTGACCTTCTGGACGGGTAGGAGGTCGCCGACGAGGTGCGACATGAGCGCATGACCCGCCTCGTGGAAGGCGAGGATCCGCTTCTCCTTCTCCGTCACGACGCGACGCTGCTGGAGACCGGCTACGACGCGCTCGATCGCAGCCTCGAAGTCTGCGTGACGGACGTATTGCTGCTCGCTCCGCGCGGCGAAGATCGCGGCCTCGTTGCAGATATTGGCGAGGTCGGCGCCGGTCAGGCCGGAGGTCTGGCGGGCGATCATCTCGAGGTCGACGTCGGCAGCGAGCGGCTTTCCGCGCGTGTGCACGCGGAGGATCGCCTCCCGGCCGGCGAGGTCGGGCGGCGCGACGAGGATCTGGCGGTCGAAGCGACCCGGCCGTAGCAACGCCACGTCGAGATCCTCGAGGCGGTTCGACGCGCCGATGATGACCACCTCGTCACGGTTGTTGAACCCGTCGAGCTCCACGAGCAGCTGGTTCAGCGTCTGGTCGTGCTCGCGGTTGAAGCTGTTGCCGCTTCGGCGCATGCCGACGGCATCGAGCTCGTCGATGAAGACGATCGCCGGCGCGTGCTTCCTCGCGGTGTCAAAGAGCTTGCGGATGCGCGACGCGCCAAGCCCGGCGAACATCTCGACGAATGCGGAGGCGCTCTGTGAGTAGAACTTCGCGCCTGACTCGTGCGCGACGGCCTTGGCGAGCAACGTCTTCCCCGTCCCCGGCGGCCCGTAGAGGAGAATCCCCTTCGGAACGCGGGCTCCGAGACGCGAGAACTTCTGCGGGTTCTGGAGGAAGTCGACGACCTCCTGCAGCTCGGTTGCGGCATCGTCGACTCCCGCGATGTCGTTCCAGTCGACCGACGATTTCGACTCCGGCTCGACGAGATTCGGCTTCACGCGCGGCATGAGCGCGACGGTGCGCCAAATCAGGTAGACGATGAGACCGAGGAAGACGAGCGGCAGCCACGTGAGGGCTACCTCCCCGAGCGTGCCGAGCCAGTCGAGGAAGACTTCCACGGAACTCTCATCGGCGCCGGCACCCCGCAGCTGTAGGGGATCCGCGGCGTGGATGAGCTGACCTGGCCCCCCTCATCGTCCCTGCCGCCGGTTGCGTCAGTCGCCGACGAGCTCGAGCCGGTCGCTCGGATTGAACCGGCGCCCGACCTTCGCGGACGGGCGTCCGTCCGTCAAGACCACGTCGGCCGTGAAGTCGTTGGCGCCGCGGATGAGCGACGAGCCGATGCCGTATGCGTCGACAGGGACACCGCGCTCCTCGAACTCGCGGATCTTCTCGACGGTGAATCCGCCCGAGACGACGATCTTCACGCGCTCGAAGCCCTCGCCGTCGAGCGCGGCTCGCACCTTCTCGACGAGGCGGGAGTTGACTCCACGCGGGTCGTAGTACCCCATCTCGCTCCAGAGCGAGCGGTCGACGAGCGACTCGGAGGTGTCGAGGCGAACACCCCAGAGGCGATCTCCGAGAGCACGCGCGACCGCGAGCGCCGTTCGCACCGAGTCGTTCTCGAAGTCGATCAAGACTGTCACATTGAGGTCGGGAGGCGCCCATTCGGCGAATTTCGTGGCGGCGAGGACGGTGTTGCCGCCGTAGGCGGCGATGAGCGAATGTGGGACGGTCCCGACCCCCCTGCCGCCCCACCACGACGCCTGCGCATCGGACGTGACGCCGATGGGCGTGCCGACTATCTGGCCCGCGATGTACGCGGCGTACCCGTCTCCGGTTTGGTTGCGGTGGTGGTCGTGCCGCGCGGGCATGAAGATGATGGGTTTCCCGTTCGCAGCCTCGAGGACGCGCACGACGTTCGTCGTGATGAGCGTCCGGCGCGCGAGCACCCCTAGGTAGAGCGTCTCGAGATGCGCGAAGAGCGTGTAGTCCCCTTCGATCAGCATGACGGTCTCGTACGGACGGATCTCGTCGCCGTCGTACAGCGCGTGGACCGTCAGCGCATCCCAGTCGTGGGAGCAGAGCTTGCCGATCGCGACCGCTTCGTCCAGCCCGCCGAGGAAGGCGCGCTTCTTCTGGAAGACCTGCATGACGACGCGCGGGTTGCGGCCGTCGGCGAGGAGCGTTGCACGTGCGTGATTGAAGTAGGCGTCGGTGTAGTAGCCCTCCCGCATCTTCTCGACGGGGAGGTCGAAGATCTCAGGTGGGAGGCGGCGCTTCCTCCTGGTTTCCGTCGCCATCTCGCCCGGATTCTAGGCGTGCGACAGGGCCCGCCCGGTCACTCGTTTCGAGCCGAAGGCACTCGGACAGAGCCGCGTTCGCCACGGCGAGCTGCTCCGGCGACGGCTCGGCGGTCACGAGGCGGTGCTGGAGCTCGTGCCCGGGCTTCGCGAGCGCCTTTGCAACGGGGTGATCCTCGTTCCGGAGCATCCACGAGAACATCTCGACGGACGCGGCGAGCGCCCCTACGGCCGCGCCGGCCCGCGCGAACGCGCGGACCTGCGGCGGCGCGAGCCGCGCGAGGAGGCTCCCGGCGGCCGACGTGAGCATGAGCGGGCCGATCAGGTGCGAGCCGCAACGCTCGTGCTCCTTCTCGCGCGGTTCGCCGTGCTCGTACGTCCCAATCGAGATGTGCTCGGCGCCGTGGTACTCCGCGATCTGCGAGTTGTGAAGCGACATCGCCGCGGGCGCGAGCGCGGCGAGCGCGGCGAGCGCCTCCTGCGCGAGCGGGCTCAGGCTGCTCGCCCGGAGGCCGCGGATCGTGAATGCGGTGGCCGCCATCGCCGCCGCGACGCCCGGCCGCTCATACGGGAGCTTCGCCTCGGGGAGCTCCCGGCGCACGGCGGGGAAGAGCGCGAAGATCTCGGCGATCCGAAGCGGCGCCTGCAAGAGGCGATTCTCCGCCTCGCGTGCGCGGAGCGGCTTCCGCCCGGACCCTACCTTGAGCTCGCCGTCATCGGTCCGAACCGCGCAGGCCCAGTACACCGGCCCGTGCACGAGCACGCCGTTCACGAGCGCCATACCGCCGAGCCGAACCTTCTCCGCCATACCCCGAGAGTCTAGGGACGGCGAGGCACCCGCCGTCGCGTCCGGACTGCCCGGGTGCCAGGCGCCAGGACCTTTCATGCAGGCCGCGTCCTTCGCGCAAGTGCGCTCGTATGCAGGAGAAGTTCCCCTCCGCCCGCCGCTCTTGACACGGCCCCACCGGTCCCCGCCGGACGTGTCCCGGTGCCACGCCCCGCTCAGCGAGCGAGGATCGCGCGCGTAACGTCGAGCAGGAAGCGCGTCCCCAACTCGAGGTCGTCGACCGGGATCCGCTCGTCGGCCGAGTGGACGAGACCGGCGGCAACCTCGGGCGCCATCGTCCGCATCGGAAAGAAGCCGTAGACGATCGTTCCGAACGCCTGCCGCAGATAGTGGCTGTCGGTAAACCCCGGAAGGACCGCCGGGACAACGGCGGCTCCGGGCTCCTCGCGCGCGACCCACGCCGCGATCGCGTCCCAGAGCGGCGTGTGCACGGACGAGCGCGATCCCCCGACTCCCTCGAGCCAGCGCAGCTCGTAGCCGTCGCTGCCGAGCCACGCCCGGATCGCCTCCTCGGCCTCTGTCTGGCTCTGGCCGGGGAGCAGACGGCAATCGCATGTGACGTCGCAGACACCGGGGATCACGTTTCGCTTCTTCGAGGCCTCGATCATCGTGGGCGAGATCGTCATCGCGAGCATCGGCTCGACCATCGCGGGAAGCGCGCCGTCAAGCTCGCGCAGTCGCTCCTTCACCTCCGAGAGATCGGGAACGCGGCCGAATATCGCCTCGAGAAACGCTTCGAGCTCGGGGATCAAGCGCGGTTCTGGCTCGAACGAGCCGAGGCGTTCGACCAAGCGCGCGGCCTTCACGAGTGCGTTGTCGGCGATTCCCGGAAGCGACGCGTGGCCGCTTCGCCCGCGGACGCGCAGGAGGAACGGCGAGCTCATCTTCTCGGCCGCCGCACACAGATAGACGGGGCGCCCGTCCACCACGGCGCGGTCGCCGCCGCCTTCGTTGATCGCGTAGTCGGCGCGGACCGCGTCGGGATGCTCACGGCAAAGCCAGGCGACACCGAAGTCGCTCGTCCCCACCTCCTCGTCGGCCGTGGCCGCGAAGATGAGATCGCCGCTCGGCTCGAACCCCTCGCGGGCAAGCACCGCCATAGTGACGGCGTTCGCCGCGACCTGACTCTTCATGTCGAGTGCTCCGCGACCCCAGACCTCGCCGTTGCTGACTTCCCCTGCCCAAGGATCGACCGACCACTCGTCCGGATCCGCAAGAACGGTGTCGGTGTGCGAGAGGAGAAGCAGGCGCCGGCCGTCGCTCACGCCCGGGATCCGCGCAACGAGATTTCCCCGCTCGGGTACCTTCGCGTAGAGCTCGCACTCGACGCCGGCGTCCTCCAGGTACGCGCGTAAGAGCTCGGCGGCACGCGTCTCGTTGCCCGGCGGATTGACGGTGTCGAGTCGAATGAGCTCGCGAAGGAGCTCGGTCGCCTCGTCTCGAAGCGAGGCCGTGGCCACGAACGGAGCATACTTTCGCCATGGCCGACCTCTTCTCAGACGCGGCCGCGGCGCGACTCCCGGAGGTGGCGCCGCTCGCGCTTCGGCTGCGGCCGAGCCGACTCGAGGACTTCGTCGGCCAAGAGCAGGTCGTCGGCGAGGGATCCGCACTTGCCCTGGCGATCGCCGAAGACCGTGTGGCCTCGGCGATCTTCTACGGCCCGCCCGGCAGCGGGAAGACGACGCTCGCGCGAATCGTGGCGGCAACCACGGGCGCGGCCTTCGAAGAGCTCTCGGCCGTCTCGGCCTCCGTCGGCGACGTCCGAGCCGTCATTCAGCGCGCGCGTGACCGCCTCGCGACGACGGGCCAACGAACGATCCTGTTCCTCGACGAGATCCACCGCTTCAACAAGGCGCAGCAAGACGCGCTCCTGCCAGCGGTCGAGACGGGGCTCATCACGCTCATCGGAGCGACGACCGAGAACCCGTACTTCGAGGTCAACTCGGCGCTTCTGTCCCGAGCACAGATCTACGAGCTCGAGCCGCTTGCGACGGAGGACGTCGCCACGATCGTTCGTCGCGGCGCGGCGGAGCTAGGGACGGAGGTTGCCGCCGAGCTCGTCGAGTTGATCGCGCGGAAGGCCGGCGGTGACGCGCGCGCCGCGCTCAACACGCTCGAGCTAGCGTGGAGCACCGCGCAGACAGAAGGCGGCGAGCTCGAACGACGCCACGTCGAGGATGCCGCCCGGAAGCGGCCGCTCGTCTACGACAAGGCCGGCGACGCGCACTACGACTTCATCTCGGCGTTCATCAAATCAATCCGCGGATCCGACCCCGACGCCACGCTCTTCTATCTCGCCGCGATGCTCGAGGCCGGCGAGGACCCGCGCTACGTCGCGCGCCGGATGATCGTCCACGCCTCCGAGGACATCGGGAACGCTGACCCGCGCGCGCTGCAGGTCGCGGTCGCCGCCGCGCACGCGCTCGAGCACGTCGGCCTTCCCGAAGCGCAGCTCAACCTCGCACAGGCGGCGATCTACCTCGCGCGCGCGCCCAAGTCGAACGCGGTCATCACGGCTCTGCGAGCCGCACAGCGCGACGTCAAGGAGCACGGCACGATCCGCCCGCCCAAGGCGCTTCGAGACGCGCACTACCCCGGCGCGAAGAAGCTCGGGCACGGCGGGGGCTATATCTACCCGCCGGACGATCCTGCCGGTTACGAGGTCGACTACCTTCCGGACGAGCTCAAAGGATCGACGTACTACCGGCCTTCGGGCGCCGGCGAAGAGACCGAGTAGTGCGTCTTCATGTGCACGAATGGGGCGAGGTGGGCGCTCCGCCGCTCGTTTGCCTGCACGGTGTCAGCGGACATGGGCGCCGGTTCCGCCGAATCGTCGAGGAGCGGCTCGCCGCGCGCTTCCACGTCCTTGCACCCGACCTTCGGGGACATGGCCGCTCCGGCTGGGATCCTCCCTGGAACCTCGCGACTCACCTCGCCGACGTCGTCGAGACGGTCGTCGACGACGCCGGTGTCGATCACGCGATCTGGCTCGGCCACAGCTTCGGCGGCCGGCTCATCCTCGACCTCTACGACTGGTACCCCGATCACGTCA
>JALZEM010000074.1 GCA_030862005.1 Actinomycetota bacterium
CGACGGCCCCGAGATGATGCGCACTCACCTCCGCGACGAGTTCGCGCTCCTCCTCCGCGTCGGCGCGTTGACGGACGACGAAGCGCGTGCCGCGAACGAGCGCGGGCACGAGGCGACGTTCCTCAAACTGAGGGTCGCCGAACGCGTATAGGGCGTCGGCGATGCGCGAGACTCCCGCAGGGACGTGGCTGGCGTGGAGACGTACCTCGGCGAGCTCGCAGGGCGCCTACGCCGGGTTCTCGGGGACGACCTCGTCGGCGTATACGTCGGCGGCTCGTACGCGCTCGGCGACTACCTGCACGGGCGGAGCGATCTCGATGTCGCGGCCGTGACGGACGCGACGAACGCGCTCTCGACGCGCCAGGGCGTAGTGGCGGCGCTTCGGCACGAGTCGTTGCCGTGCCCGGCTCGGGGGCTCGAGTTCGTGCTGTATCCACTGGCTGCTGTTCACGCGCCGTCGGTTCAGCCCGGCTTCGACCTGAACCTCAACACCGGCGCGCGCATGGAGTTCCGCGCCGACTACCAGCGCGACCCCGACGAGGCGCACTGGTTCGCGATCGACCGCACCATCCTCGCGGAGCACGGCGTTGCGCTCCTTGGGCCCGCCCCGCACGACGTCTTCGCGCCGCTTCCGCGGGACCTCCTGCTCCCGCTCCTCGTCACGTCACTTCGCTGGCACAGCCGAGGTGCCGCGGGCGGAGACGACGCCGTCCTGAACGCGTGCCGAACGCTTCGCTATGCCGCGGAGGCGAGGTGGTCGCCGAAGCCCGAGGCGGGGGCGTGGGCCCTCGGCCGCGTCGGAGACTCCGAGCTCGTCGAGGAAGCCCTCGCTGCGCGTCGCGGCGCGCAGGCCCTCGACCGCGAACGAGTCGCTGCGTTCCTCTCGTCCGTTGTCGCCGAGGTCGAGCGAGCGGTAACCGGGGCCCGCTAAGGCGGCCCGACCTCGCCGCACGTGCACGAGTCGGAGGAGCAGGTGTGGCCGGGCGACTCGTTCTGCATGGGTCGCCGTTCGTACCCGCGCCCCGTGCGCGCAAACATCCCGTCGCCGGCAAGGCCAGTCATGACGGAGGACACGCCGACGGAGCCTGCTAGGCGAGCGCCTTCCGGAAGATGATCGCGCGCCGCTCGTAGCCCATCCGCTCCTCCCAGAACGGGATCGAAACCGGACTGCCGATGTACGTGTCGCAGACCGCGACGGTCGCCTCCCGCGCGCGACCCCACTCCTCGGCCGCCTCGACCAAACGTGAGCCGACTCCTTGCCGCCAGTGCTTCTGGAGCGTCTCGACGTAGTTGATCACGAGGCGAGTCTCGCCGACGTCGGCCTGCGCCTGGTATCGCGCCGTCTCGAGCGGCGGAAGCAGATGCGCCTCGAGGTAGCCGACGACCTCGCCGTCGAGCTCTGCGACGAGCGCGAGGGTCGTCTCCGTGTTCTCGTCCGGCCCAGGCTCCATGAACTCCCCGAGCCCCTCCGCATCGGGGACCCGGAAGTGCTCCGGAGCGACCTCGGCATAGTAGGCGGCGTTCTCCCGGTGGAAGCGCGCGATCGCCGGCCCGTCCCCGGCCCGCGGCTCGCGAACGATGATCCCGCCCATCGCAGCCAGTGTAGGGCCGCAGCCTTTCTCCTCCGCTGCGGTCCCGCCGCTTATCTTGCTCCGGTCGAGCCGAGATAACGGAGGGATGGATCGAAATGGCCGATTACACGATCAGGAACGTGCGCGAGCTGGAGGACATGGCGCCGAGGTTCGGCCTCGCGCCCGACCTCGAAGCCCGGTTCACGGCCCGCGAGCTCGGCCTGACCCAGAGCGGGCTCAGCCTCCAACGGCTCGCGCCGAACGCGACGCATCCGTTCGGGCACCGGCACAAGCGGCAGGAGGAGCTCTACCTGGTGCTCGATGGGAGCGGCCGCGCGAAGCTCGACGACGAGATGGTGGAGGTTCGCCGATGGGACGCGGTCCGCGTCGCGCCGAACGTCATGCGCGCCTTCGCGGCCGGCCCTGACGGGCTCGAGCTGCTCGCCTTCGGCGCGCCCGCCGTCGACTCGCCCGGTGAGGACATCGAGTACGAGCCCGGCTGGTGGCGCGAATGACGGAAGGAGGTCGCGTGCTTCGATGGGCGGACTTCGCGGAGGCGGCGCAGGAGCTCGCTGTGCTCGGAAAGGAGCGCTTCGCACGCGCCGGGATTGTCCTCGTAGGGACGATCCGGAAGGACGGGACGCCGCGGATCAGCCCGGTCGAGTACTACGAGGTCGAGGGTCACCTAATGCTCGGGATGATGTGGCAATCGTTCAAGGCGAGGGACCTTTTCCGCGATCCGCGTTGCCTCGTACACAGCGTCGTCACGAGCCGTGCCGGCGACGAAGGGGAGTTCAAGTTGCGAGGCCGCGCCGTCCCCATCGAAGATCCCGCTCTGCGTGAGGCGTACGGCGACGCGACGGAGGCCGAGATCGGCTGGCGGCCGACGGGCGACTTCCACCTCTTCTCGCTCGACATCGCGGAAGCCGCCTTCGTGATCTACGAGGAAGACGAGCAGCGGACGACGCGGTGGACGAAGGACGGAGGCGTGACGCGGAAGGTCGGCTCCGCGGGCTAGCCGCCCGCGTAGGTCAGGCTGCGATGGCCGGCCAGATACGGTGGTCCCATGGCCCTAGACCTCTTCGCGGGGATCCGCGTCAGCGACTACGAGACCGCGAAGCCGTGGTATGAGCGGCTGCTCGGCGCGGAGCCTTCCTTCATAGCGCATGCGACTGAGGCGGTGTGGGAGCTCGCTGCGCATCGCTCGCTGTTCATCGTGGAGGACGTCGAGGGCGCCGGCCGGGCGATCCACACCATCTTCCTCGACGACCTCGAC
>JALZEM010000080.1 GCA_030862005.1 Actinomycetota bacterium
GGCCAAGACGGGGTGGGGAGGCGACCAGGTTGCGCGCCTCGTCACTGCTGGAGAGGGACGCCGCGAGCGCGGCCGCGCCGACTCCGAGGAGGCCGAGGCCGGTGAGCAGCGCGACGCGGACGCGCGAAAGCAGAACGAGGGCAGCGCCGGACGCCCCCGCGACGGCTCCGAGCTCGGGGAGGACGGCGCTTCCCACGGCGACGGACTCTAAACGGCTCGCCTCGGCGATCGCACCGAATCGGTCACCTGCACGAGAAGAGCTCGTCGAGCGAGCTGGATCGCGCCGCCAGGCGCGCTTGGAAGGCCGGCCGCTCGAGGCGGGTCATACGAACCCGTCGTTACATAGGCGTGACGCGCGTCGGGAGCAGCCGGCGGCGGGTTGACCGCACGCGCCTACGTCGTCAGCCGTCGTCTCAGCCGTCGCCGCAGGCGCGCGACGAAGGAGCGCCGGCGACCGGCCGCATGACCCGCGCGACCGCGCTTCACGACGTCGGATCCGGGGGTCCGCATCCGGGGAGCGCCCTCCCGCATGAGCTGGCCGCGAAGCTCGAGCTCGCGATAGTTTCCGGTGAGGTCGATGAACTCGTACCCGTCGCCCTCCGCCTTCTCGATCAGAAACTGGTTGTACGGCAGCCCGTAGATGCGCGCGTCCACCGCCTCGGCGAAGTAGACGGCGAACGGGAAGACGAGCGTCGGTTCATACCCCTCCTCGTGCTGCCAGATCGTGCGGCAAAAGTCGTCGCCGCCGATCCAGCCTCCGGACTTGACCTTGGGAAACAGCTTCACGAGGTCGATCGTCACGCCGCGCAGCGTGTGGTCGCCGTCGATGTAGGCGAAATCGAGCCCTTCGTCGGGCACCTGGTGGATCACCTCGGTCGTCTTGCCCCGCAGCACGATGCGCTTCGCCGCGTAAGCGCTGGTCTTGTCCATCGCCTCGTGGAAGAGCTGCTCGAAGAGGTCGTCGGCTTTGTTCGCAGGCTTGTTCCAGTCGTCGAGGTGCCGCCACGGGTCGACCATGTAGTAGGACGAGATGGTCGAGCAGTCGCGAAGCAGCCGCTCCGCGAACGTGCCGCGGTAGACGCCGATCTCGCCGACGTCGCGTGCCCGGACGCCGTTGACGAACGAAACCCAAAAGTCGAGGCGCTTTTGGGATGTTGCAATCCATTCGCGCAGATCGGCCTCGCGCGCGCGCGTCGGGGGTGTCGCGGTCTCGTGTGACCGGCCGGGAAGTTGGTGCCCGCTTTCCTGCATTGTCCCCTCGGGGCCGCGATCTTCGCAGCCCGCTCGACGGCACGAGCATACGTCGCCGCGCGCTCAGTCGCCCGCCCATACGCGTAGCATTGAGCTCGTACGCGTCCAGCCTCACTCCGCGCAGATCCCGGCGGCCCGGGAGCCGGCCGCCGGTCCGACGAAATCCTGCTCATCCCCGAGAGCCGGTCGCGCCCGCGATCGACGCGGCAGCCGCCGACGTTCAACGGCGCGGTGGCAGAGCGAGCACGAACTGATGGTCCGCGTCTGCTTCGGTCCTCATCGCGGTATCGAAGGTCAATCTCGTCGGTTGACGCACCCTTCGGAGCGGCTGCTCCTGCTTTCGAGGCTCGAAGCGGGCTCTCCGTCCCTCACACGGCGGTCGAGCAGGGCGATGCCGCCGGCGACGAGCGCGAGGCCCACGACCGAGATGAGGCGGTCGACGGCGCTCACGAGGAATCCGACCGCGGCCGAGAGGCCGACGAGCGGACTGAGTGCGGCCGCGAGCGCCTCGGCCGCTCCCAACCCCGCGGGGAAGAACCCGAGCGACGTCGCCGCCACCGTCGCTACGGTCAGCGTGAGGGCCTGCGTCGCTCCCGCGTCGTACCCGAACGCGATCAGCACGAGATAGAGCCGAGCGGCCTTGACGAGGATGGCGCCCGCGGCCCGCGCCGCGGCCGCGACGAGAAGTCGCAAGCCCTCGCGGGAGCCGCGCTCCGGCACCAGCAGCGCGAGCGCGAGGGCGAATGCGAGCAAGCCGGCTCCGGCCAGGACGCCGCCGAAGGCGATCTCGCCCGACGCGAGCAAAACGCCGCTCGCGAGGAGGGACGCCGTCGCGACGAAGCAGATCCCGACGACTCCCGTCGATACGGCGATCCTCGCGTACGAGCCGCCGAGCTTCCGGATTGCGTGCGCTCGCACGAGCACCGCGCCCGGAATGGGGAGGAGGTTCGCAGCGGTCGCCAGGACGGCGACGCGGAGGGCGCGGCGAAACGGGACACGGTACGCGACGATCGCCGCCGACACCTGGTATTCGGCAGCGTTCAGGGCGAGCGTAAGCGGTACGCCGAGGAGGACGACCACCACGAGCAACTCCCACCGCGGCTCCTGCTCGACGTCCGGCAGCTGCAGCACGGCGAGGAACGAGCCGCCCACGAAGAGGATGAGGGCGGCAGCGAGACTGAGCCGACGGCGCCTTGCATCTCCCGGGCGCGCCCGCCGAGCGAGGAGGCTGCCGAGGCGTTCGGCGACACGCACAGCGAGGTCTTGCATGCGTCCCGTCCTCAGCCGGCGGCCACGAGCCGTTCGCGGAGCGCGCCGGTCAGCCTTTCGGACGCCTCGAGAAGGACGCGTCGCCGCTGTTCGATGCGCGCCCAGAACTCGCTCGGCTCGGCGAGCAGCGCGCGCGCCTGTGCCTCTACGGCCGCCGGGTCGAACCTGCGGGCGTCGTGGACGTACGGCGAGAGCCCGAGGTCCTGATACGCGCCCCAGCTCTTGCGTTCGTAGCCGAGGTGGATTGCGGGAACGCCGGCGAGCAGCGCTTGGACCGCGCCGTGAAGGCGTGTTGAGACGACGACGCCCGGCTCTCGTCCGGCGAGCAGGTCAACCAGACGCCCGTCGCTCCGGATGCCGAGCCGCTCGTAGAGGCTCAGATCGCTCTTCGTCCCAAGACCTTCCGCCTGCACCGCCCATGCGACCTCGTCGAGCCGATCGGAGAGGGCGAGAAGGCGCTCCTCGTAGCCTCGTCCGTTCGTCAGCTCGCGCCCAACGAGGACGACGCGGGCGCCGTCTCGAGCACTCCAGGTACCGCTGTCGAGCCGCTCAGCGAGCTGGAGCACCGCGAGGTCGGGATAGCGAACGGCCTCCACACGAGCGCGCAGCTCCTCGCCGCTCCGGTCGTCGCGCACGCAGACGAGGTCGATGCGGCGGAGCAGGCGAGCGACGAGACTTCCGACGGGCCCGCGCAGGGGCCCGATGCTTTGCGGAAGGTAGATCGTCGGAGCCCAGCTGCGGGCCGCCGTCGCGAGCTGCGGGACGTGGTTCAGCAGCGTCCCGAGCGACGAGACGAGGTCGCCTGTGCGAAGGTACCCGCCGCCGACGGCGACGATCGCGTCTGCCTGCCCGAGAACCTCCGCGAGCCCGCCGAGTCGAACCCGGCACCGCGTCGCCCCGTCGAGCAGCGCGGCAGCGAGCTGAGCGCCGGCCGGGATCATCGCCGTCGACGGTCGCCGGCCGGGGACCCCTATCTGGTGCACGTGCGGAAGGTCCGAAAAGGACGCCGTGTCGAGGGCGAACACCTGACAGTCCTCCACGCGGACGCCGGCCCGTCGCAGGCGCTCGAGCGACAGGTCGACGAGAAGGCCGTCGCCGGCGTTGCGGCGACTGTAGGCGTGGATTATCGCGACCATCGCCGCCGCGCCCGAATCACGACGGGCAGGGGCCGAGCTTGTAGAGCACGTACCCCTGGATCCACCGCACCCGGCAGAAGTTCGGGCTCGCGGCCACGGCTTGGACGTGCCGGACCGTCTTCCCGTGGGCGGGCTGGAGCCACGTGTTGTGGTAACGAACCTCGAGACGTCTTTCCGGGATGAGCAGCACCCAGCCGATGTCGTGCGTCCGCAGGAGGTCGATCACCTCGCGATCCGACGGCCACGTCAAGTAGGTGACGTACTCCTCCTCGCTGAGGAACATGCCTCCGTACGTCTTCAGCTCCGGATTGACGAAGAGCAGATGCCCGGACCGCGTGCCGATGACCCCCTTGCGGTCGTCGATCGCATTCGCGATCCTCGGGATCCCGGCCGCCCGCACCTCCGCCTGTCGATGCGTCGCGCCGTCCACGGCCTCCACGTACGCCGTTCCGGCCCCGACGAACAAGGCGAGACAGGCGCCGACGGCGGCCGCCTTGAGCGGAGTGGAGCGCCGGAGCAGAAGATGCACCCCGACGCCGGCTCCGATCGCGCCGGCGACCATGAGGGGGGAGAAGTAGCGCGGGTAGAACGGGATCTGCCGGTAGAGGACCGCTACCGCGACGAAGGTCGCCACGCAACTGAGCGCGAACCACCGCGCTCGGCCGTGGAGGAGCACGAGACCGATGAGTGCGAGCGCGAGAACGAGGAGCCCGCTCCAGCCGAAGAGCGAATCGACGCGCCCACCGAGGCGGGCGAGGTAGGTGGGCAAGTCATGCCCTGCGGGATGGCCGAAGAAATCCTGCTGCACTCGAGCAAGATGGCCTTCGGTCGTCCAGTGATCGAGGCGGTTGCTGAAGAAGTGGTCGAGGCCGCCTTCCCAGAGGTTGATCGCCACGCGCGGGATCGATAGGACGGCGACGACGAGATACACACGCGCGAGCGCGTGAGCCGCTCGCCGCCACGGTGCGGTCAGAAAGAGGAACAACGTGAAGACGAGAAAGAACTGGCCGATCCTGTTCGCTTCGAAGCTGAGGACGAAGCAGGAGCCGGCGAGGATTGCGGCCCACGTTTGCCGCGTTCCGTCGAGGGACGCGGCCCGTAGCGAGAAGTAGAGACCAAGGAACCCGAGGAGGAGCATGAGCGGATAGAGCGGAAGCACGTAGGCGCGCTCCCAAACGGGGGGATGCGCGAGCAGCGCGACGACGGCGACGAGCGCTGCCCCGGCAGAGCGCGTCAGCTTCCAGGCGAGGAACGAGACCACGCCTGCGAGCGCCTGTACGGAGAGGATCGAGAACAGCTTTGCCGCGGGGATGCCGCCGAGGGCGAGCAGCGGCCCCATCGTCACGTGGGGCAGAAGGTTGTCCTGCGTCTCCACAAGGAACCCGAGACCGTTCCGCTGGACGTCCATCGTCCCGGCGATCAACCTCGCCGAATCCGGATCGCTATGGACGTCGCTGTGGAGAGCCAGCGCCGGAAGCGCGAGCACGAAGCCGAGGGCGAACATGATCGAGTCATGAGGCGGATCGAGCCAGATGCGCGTCGACCGGAGGGGGAGAGACTTGGCATCCAGAGAGAACCGCCGCGCGAGCGCGAGCGACGATGCCGCCGCGACGAGCGCGCTGCCGACGCCGAGTGCGAAGAGCGCCTCAGGGAGCCAGCGATATCCCGGGTCCGCGCGCACCGCGCCCCACGTGGCGACGAGGGCCATGACCGCCACCGCGGCGAGCAGCCCGACGACGTCCCACGCGTCCAGGACCCGCGCGGTCGAGCGTCGAGGCTCGAACCTCTCGAGCGCTTCCGGGGGGGCGGTTCGGAGGGTGTCGAGGGCCTGGTTCAAGCCGGCGAACGATAGCCAAGCGAGGATCGTGGCCGATCGTCGCCGGCGGGGCTTCGAGGCCGTCGGCCATAGTCTGCGAGACGACGGAAATCGGGCTGGAGGGGAGCGTGAAATTGCTACAGCGAGCGCTGTGGAACCTGCTATTCGGGAGCCGGGGGTGGGTGAAGCGGAACATCGCCGCCGTCGCCGAGAGCGTCCACGGTCGCAGGATCCTCGAGCTCGGGAGCGGACGACCGGAGGTCGGCCGCGACGGCTACTCGATGCGGGCGCTCTTCGATTCGAGCAACGAGTTCATCCAGTCGGACGTCGTCGCGGGCTACGGGTACGCCGTCGTCGATGCGACGACGATGGAGTTCGACGGCGAGTTCGACCTCATCCTGTGCTCCAGCGTGCTCGAGCACGTCTACGACTGCCGGGAGGCTGTCGCGCGCATTCATCGCGCGCTCAAGCCGGGCGGCAAGGCGATCATCAGCGTCCCGCTCCTCTTTCCGTACCACGACGCGCCGGACGACTTCTGGCGCTTCACCGAGTACGGGGTGCGGCGCATCCTCGCCGGATTCAGCGCAGTGGAGATCAAGCACCGCGGTCTTCGCCGGCTCCCCTTCACGCTGTTCGCGGTCGCGACGAAGTAAGCGGCGGCGCGACCGGTTACCGCTGAGCCATTCGGCCGGCGGCGGGCACGGACGCGGCGGGGCGGGCGTCAGCGCTCAGAGCGGCGTCGATGAACTCCTGGTAGCGCCGCGCGGTCACGCGCACATCGAGCTGGTCC